>DATBWB010000099.1 GCA_036514995.1 Candidatus Acidiferrales bacterium | reverse complement strand
CGCGCGATCAAATCACGCTCGAGTGCTGCCCGACGAGCAACCTGGCTACCGGCGCGCTGGCCCAATTGCGCGGTCTCGCCGCTGGCGAGGTTGCCTTGAGCCAGCACCCGCTGCGCGAATTCTTCGACCGCAACCTGTGGGTAACGATTTCAACCGATGATCCCGCCCTGTTTCACACCAACCTTCTTCGCGAATACTCCCTCGCCGCGGAAGAGATGGGCTTCTCTCCCGAGGAGCTCGTGCGCATCGCCGAGATGAGTTTTGAATCCGCCTTCCTACCACCCGAAGAGAAGCTCCCGCTCCTCGAAACCTTCCGCAAGCGAGCCAGAGAATTGCTGTCAGAGTGAGAAATTCAGGCTGCTGAGCGTGCCCAACAGGGCTATCGGCCCAGCGGCGAACCCCCTATCAGGCGTTCTTGGATGAAGTAAAACAGATGGCCAAAGAGGAGGCAGCGTGAACTAGAACCTCCTGCCACCGGAGCACTCCGGTGTCCGGAGATCTTCAGCCAAGTACACAAGACTGTTCAAGAAACTGAACAGCAGTGTCCCGAAGCGTCGGGAGAGTGGCTAACGGGGAGGGAGAATCCGACTCCGGGCTGGGCGAGAGGCGGAAGGGGGCAAGGCCCTTCACTTCATTCAGGGCAAGCCGGCTTACCCCGACAGGTCGGGGCGGACTAGGAGGCAGCTTCGAGGGGCGGAAAGTCAATCCGCCAAAAACGCGGCGTCGGTTCAGGGAATTCGACGCCCACCTGGCGCTTCCCTTCAAAGGGCTGGCCAAGGTAGTTGATGCGGCAAAGTTGCTCCTGCTCGGTCCAAAGATTCGTCACGTGGACCTCATCCTTCATCTGGACGTCGCCGGCCAGCAGGATCAATCCACCTCGCGAGCTGACCAGCACCGTCGTGGTATCCTCGACAAAGGGGTTTTTGCCGCCGTTTTTGCTGCTGACCCGGATAGGGATGCGGATCAGGACGCGTTGCGTCCGCCTCCGCTCAATTCCGGCAATTCGTTCTGGTGTCATCGCTCACCACCTCACGCAATCGCGTGATGCTCCGAGTCTAGCCGTTGCCCCAGGCGGGTCAATGGTCGAGAGGTGCTAGACTGGAGTTACTTTAGCGCTACCTTGAGCTAGTACAAAAGTCCTGCCCGCATCCGGTACGTTCTAGCAGGAATCAGTCCGCAAGGGGTGAACCATTTTGGAAAGGGGTCGCACAAGGGGGCTGGATTCCACGATGAGGTGCCAGGACGCGGCCTCACTCCACCCCGTTAGAGAGATAACAAGATGCAAAGACGGTTCATGCCGCTTTGAATGCAGTACAGCCCCCGCTGAGTAGAGACGCTCGCCCAGGAGCTTACCGCGGGTGGGTGAACCCACACTCCTTCCACAGCTTTTCCCAAATCCAGATCCCGACGGCGGCCTTGTCTGGCAGCGGGAATCCGAGCTGACGCGCCAGCATGCACACTTGCCCGCGATGATGGGCATCATGCGAAATCATGTAGGCGAACATGGCACCGCCCGCAGGCCACGGCCTCGCCCAACCGTCCCGGCGAAACTTCTTGACGCGGCCCTCGGGGCGGGCCAAGGCTTCCGCGAGCATCTCGCCGCAGCGCGCGGCGCTCTCGGCCAGCGCGGCCCTGGCCTGCTTCTGCGTGCAACGGGCGCTGTGCAGCAGGGCAGGCAGCTTCAGATGCGGGGCCGAGAGCCTCAACCACTTGCAGCGGATGTTGTGCATGTGAGTGAAGATTGCAGCGATGGTTCGTCCCTTACGGCCAGGCGGTTTGGCTCGCCACGCGCTCGGGTCGAGATGCTCGAGCACGATCTGGTTCATCCGGTCGTTGACGGCGTAAGTTTCGAGCAGCGCTTGGCGAAAGTCGAGAGCAGGTGCAGCAGCGTGCCTGACCATAGGACCTCCTTTGTGGGCATGAAGGCCTGCCTGCCGGAGGCAGGCTAACGCGGCGCGCGGCCCGAAGCAATGGGTCGCCAACCCGCCGCGGCGGACTTAGGACAAGCGCGGCGGGCCTTGACCATCCCGCCAAGGACCGACAGCACTTCGCGGCTGCGTGCGGCAGGCAAGGCAGGAAGCGCACCAGGGCGAAAACGACGTTATGCCACTCGTTGCAGGGCGATCAGAGAGGGTGTGAAAACTCAGTCTTGATGCCCTCAGCGGCTAAAGCCGGATTGATTCTGCAAGGTTTAAGGCACGCCTGAAGGCGTGCCCTGCCGCAAAACGGCGCTTATCACACACCCGATGGGGCCAGCTATTCCACCGTCACGCTCTTGGCGAGGTTACGTGGCTGGTCCACGTCGCAGCCGCGGCGGACGGCGATGTGGTAGGCAAGCAGTTGCAGCGGAATGATCTCGAGGATGGGCGAGAGCAATTCCGGCGCCGGGGGAATTTCAATCACATAGTCGGAGGCCTCGCGGGCCATCGTGTCGCCCTCGGTGACGACCGAGATGACGATCCCGTCGCGCGCTTTGACTTCCTTGATGTTCGAGATCGTCTTCTCGTAGTGCACCCGGGAAAACTCGTCGTTCTTATCGCATGTGGCCACCACCACCACCGGCAGATTTTCGTCGATCAAAGCGTTGGGCCCGTGCTTCATCTCCCCCGCCGGATAGCCTTCAGCGTGGATGTAGCTGATCTCTTAGAGCTTCAAAGCGCCTTCGAGCGCGATGGGGTAATGGATGCCGCGGCCGAGGAAAAGGAAATCCGAGCAGCGGAAGAAATGCTTGGCCAGCTCTTCAATCATTTCGTCATGTTGGAGCAGGGTCTCGAGCTTGGCCGGGATGTGAGTCAGCTCCTTCAAGATGGAGCGAGCACAGTCCTGCGTGATCGTGCCACGCAACTGGGCGAGATAGACCGAGAGTAGCACGAGCGCGGTCAATTGGCCGGCAAAGGCTTTGGTGGAAGCCACCCCGATTTCCGGCCCGGCGTGAGTGTAGATGGTGCCGGCGGCCTCGCGGGTGAGCATAGAACCAACCACGTTGCAGATGGCCAGCGTCTTCGAGCCTTTCTGCTTGGCCTCGCGCTGGGCCGCCAGCGTGTCCGCCGTTTCGCCCGATTGCGAAATCAGAACCGTCAAGCTGTTGTCGCTCAGGATCGGATTGCGATAGCGGAACTCAGAGCTGTAGTCCACCTCCACCGGCAACCGCGCCAGGCGTTCGATCATGAACTTGCCGGCCAGCGCCGCATGCCAACTGGTGCCGCAGGCGACCAGCTTGACGTCAGTGACGCGGCGGAATTCCTCCTCGCTGATGTCCATCTCCTCCAGGAAGATCTTGCCTGTCTCAAGCGACAACCGGCCGAGGAGCGTGTCGCGGACGGCGCGCGGCTGCTCAAAGATTTCCTTGAGCATGAAGTGCTTGAACCCGCCCTTTTCCGCCATGATCGGATCCCAGGTGACGTGCTGGACGGCGCGCTCGAGCGGTTTGCCCTCGTAGTCCATCACCCGCACGCCCTCAGGGGTGATCACGGCGATGTCGCCATCGGCGAGGAAGAATATGTCGCGGGTGTGATAGAGGATGGCCGGGATGTCCGAGGCGACGAAGTATTCGTCCTGGCCGAGGCCAATCACCGCCGGCGGACCCATGCGCGCGGAAACAATCTTGTTGAGGTCGCGCGTCGAGAGGATGGAAAGCGCATAGACGCCGGTCAGCTCTTTCACCGCCCGGCGCACGGCTTCTTCGAGCGGCACGCCGTTCAGATATTTTTCCACCAGATGAGCGACGACTTCCGTATCGGTTTCGGTGACGAACTTGTGGCCTTCGGCGGCCAGCTTCCGCTTCAAGTCCAGGTAGTTCTCAATGATGCCATTGTGCACCACCACCACCTCGCCTTTGCAATCGCGGTGGGGGTGGGCGTTTTCTTCGGTGGGGCGGCCGTGAGTGGCCCAGCGGGTGTGGCCAATGCCGTAGATGCCGTCGGCCGGATGGAGCCGCATGCTCTCTTCCAGGTTGCGCAGCTTGCCGGAAGCCCGGCGGATTTCGAGCTTGCCGTTTTGCCCAACTACGGCAATGCCAGCCGAGTCGTAGCCGCGGTACTCGACTCGCTTCAACCCCTCGAGAATGACGGCTACCACTTTCTTGGGCCCGATGTATCCAACAATTCCGCACATGGTCGTTCGCCCTGTCCTCAGCAACCAGGCTGCCAAACAGCTTCCCGCTAACCGCCTATTATCTCAAGCTCTTTGGGCCGGTTGCTGCCTCTCTTGAGAAGCGATGGAAAATTGCTGCATTTTTGTGCACAGGGAAAACCTATTCCACCATCTCGTACCGAAATTCTTCGATGACCGGGTTGGTCAGCACCTCCCTGGCAAGTCGTTCGACCTCAGCGCGAGCCGCCTCCGGGTTGAGGTTGCTGTCCAGCTCCAGGACAAAAAACTTGCCCTGGCGAACGTCCTTCACGGCGGCAAAGCCAATGGACTCGAGCGCCCGCAGGATCGTCTGCCCTTGCGGGTCGAGCACCGTCAGCTTCAACATCACCCACACATGCGCCTTCATGCCATGCCTCGAAAGCCGATCCCGGCCAGCGTTGTCGTTCGGCGGCCACCATAGTAGCATAGCGCGGCTCGCCTTCTTTCATCACCTGGTTCACCCCAAACTTCTTTGAAACGGCTTCAGAAAAATTGGGCTCGCAGCGCGATGTATCGTGTGCTGCTGGTGAGCGAGGCGATCAAGTTCGTGGTATTCGCCGGATTATTTTTTGGCGAATCGGCCAAGGCGCTGCTTCTCAGCCGGGTACGAACCTGCCCCCCGGAAGCGTGCCAGGTTGTGCTGGGAGTGGGGCGAAAGATTTAGCGGCCGATCATCCCGTGCCGCCGGGCAAACCTTCACCGGCGTTTGCCGCGAGCCGCAACCGCTGCCGGCTTCGCCTCGCGCAGATACAGTTCGTCCTTACCTTGATCCCAATCGAACAGCCCAGCGTAGCGGCCCCAGTTGATCGCCGTGGCCGTCTGGCGCTCTGCCTCGCCGGGCGAAAAATGCGCTTGCAGTTTCGTCAGGAAGCGTTCCCGCCCCATGCGACGTTTCCGCTTGGATCGGAGCGTGGCCATGACCTCCTGAATGACCGGGAGCTTCAGGATTTGCTCGCGAAAGCGCTTCTTGCGGTGGTTGTCGTCACCGACCAGCAGGTTGACGGCAGTGGCAGTCAGTTCGATGTCGCCCTTTTCAACCTTGATGAAGCTGAGAAGTTCAGCGGCCTCGGTGATGGGCGCAAGATCATCCAGGTCCAGACGCAAGCGCTGAGCGACCTTGTAAACGTTTTCCTTGCCGCCAACATCACGCACCTGCTCGAGCAACCCCAAGATGGTGCCGATCTTGGCGTGCGGCAATAGGTCCACGGTGGCGGCTATTATACTCCAGAAAACCTTGTCTCCCGTGCCGGGCCCGCGCTCGAGCCCGAGCACTTTCAGGACTTTTTGGCGCGGGATTGGTCGCGTGGCACGGGTCACCTGGCGCCGGTCGCCTTCATGTTAAAATTTCCCCCGGCATGCTCCCTTTCAAGCTCATCTATTCCGATGGCTACGATCTGAACCTCGGGGCGCATGTTTTTCCTTCCGTCAAGTACAAGCTCATCCATGACGCGCTGCTTCGAGAAAAATGGGCGGCACGGGACGACTTCCTGGAGCCACCGGCGGCGGCGGACGCCGACGTCCTCCGCGTCCACACCCAGGAATATGTCCGCAAGCTCAAGTTGGGCAAGTTGAGTTACCTGGAAATCTTGCGGTTGGAGATTCCCTATTCGCCGGAACTGGTCCAAGCCTGCTGGCTCTCGGCCGGCGGCACCATCCTGGCCGGCGAGCGAGCGCTGGCCGACGGCTTCGGCGTCAACATCGGCGGCGGCTTTCATCATGCCTATCCCGACCACGGCGAGGGTTTCTGCGTGCTGAACGACGTAGCGATTGCCATCCGCCGCCTGCAGGCCAAGCAGGCGGTCGAGCGCGTCATGGTGGTGGATACCGACGTCCACCAGGGGAACGGCACGGCCGCCATCTTCGGAGGCGATGGAACCGTTTTCACCCTCTCCATCCATCAGGAGAACAACTACCCGCACCCGAAGCCGCCAAGCAACGTGGACATCAATCTCCCGGACGGCATCGGCGACGAGGAGTATTTGACGCTGCTCGACCGGCATCTTGAAAAAGCCCTGGCGCAATTCTCGCCCGAGATTCTTTTCTACGTTGGCGGCGCGGATCCTTACCGCGAAGACCAGCTCGGCGGGCTCGTCCTCACCATGGCAGGGTTGCGACGTCGCGACGCGCTGGTCTTCGAGAAGGCCCGACGGCGAAACATTCCTGTGGCGGTGACGCTCGCCGGCGGCTACGCTCGCCGGGTTGAAGATACCGTGCAGATTCATGTGAACACCATCCTGGCTGCCCGAGACACAGCGACCGGTGACCGGCGACCAGTGGGCAGTGAGCAGCAACCACAGATGAACACAGATAAACACTGATTTAGGGAGGGCCGTGTATGAAGCGTTTATTCTTCTTCCTTTGCCTCCTTGTTTGCTTTACCTCCTTTGCCTCCGCTCAAGACCTTCCCAGCCGCTTGCTGGACGACCTGAACTGGATGGAGTTCAAGAAGATCGTCCCAGCGCAGGTGAAGACGGTGCTGGTCACAGTCGGAACGCTCGAACCGCACGGCGTCATCAACAACGGCGCGGACAACCTGGCCCCGGTGAAAATCGCGGCCGCGATCGCGCCCGACGCCAACGCCCTGATTGCCCCGCACATTCCCTACGGGGTCACCGGCTCGATGGCGCCCTATCCAGGAGCCCTGCACATTCCCGAAGAAGCGTTCACACCCTACTTGCGGGCAGTCCTCGAGGGCATGGTCAAAAACGGCTTCAGGAACATTGTCGTGATCAACGGCCACGGCGGACTGCAGACAGCGATTCTGACGCGCGAATGCGAGCAGCTTGCCCTGGCGCGGCGAGTGAACACGCTGGTGATCAACTGGTGGAGCGCCTGCGGCCACGTCACCAAAGAAGTTTTTGGCGAAGACGGCGGCCACGCCGGCATCAATGAAACCGCTTTCATCCAGGCGATCAATCCCAAGCTGGTGCACAAGGACCTTTATTCGGACGCGTTGGCCACGCCCAACCCCGCGCCGGGAAGCTGGAGCGCTACGCCCTTTCCTTCCACCATCGGGCTCTACCACGCCGGCCAGGGCTACCCGAAAGATTTTTCCCAGAAGAAAGCCGACGAGTATTTTGCGAAGATCGTGGCCTGCGTCGGCACGCTCGTCAAAGACACGCTGAAGAAGTGGCAAATGGCCGGGTTTGAGTAAGCTCCCGACTCGAAAATCGACATTCGAAAAGCGAAACTCCCTGGGCTTTCAATCTCGAGTGCCGAGTTTCGTTTTTCCCTTTTCGGTTTTCGGTTTTCAGAATCGTTCTCTGTCGCTGCGTTTGGCAGCTTCCCCGATCACTTCATTGAGTGAGCCGCTGCGGTAGCCTTCGAGGTCAAGGGTGACGTAAGCGAAGCCGAGCTGCTTGAAGATCTCGGTCATGCGGTGGGCCATTTCCAAGGAGAGGGCCCGGGGCAATTCTTCGCGAGCAATTTCAATCCGCACCAGTTCGTTGTGGTAGCGGACGCGGCATTGGCGGAAGCCAAGCTCCCGCAGGGCGGCCTCGCCCTGCTCCACCTTGCTCAGATTCTCTTTGGTCACGGCGGTTCCGTAAGGAATGCGCGACGCCAAGCATGCCGATGCCGGCCGATCCCACGTCGGCAGCCCGGCGCGTTCGGACAGGGCGCGAATCTCAACCTTTCTTAGCCCCACCTCCAGCAGCGGCGCGAGCACCCGGTGCTCATGCGCCGCCTGATGGCCGGGGCGAAAATCACTCACATCGTCGGCATTCACGCCATAGGCGATGGCGGCAAACTTGCGCTCGGCAGCCAGCTTGTCGAGTTGCTCAAAAAGTTCGTTCTTACAATGATAGCAGCGGTCCGGGCGGTTGGCGACATAGCGGGGATTCGAAAACTCGGCGGTGCGGAGGAACTCATGCGGGATCCCAAATCGCCGCACGAACGTTTCCGCTTGTTCGCGGTCGAACCGCGGATAGCTTTCCGAGAGCGCGGTCACGGCCAGGGCTCGCCGGCCGAGCGCCCGGTGAGCGGCCCAGGCGAGATAGGCAGAGTCGGCGCCGCCGGAGAAGGCAACCACCAGGGAACCATGGCGGCGCAACTCGGCGAAGAGCCGGGTCTCTTTCCGAGCCGGGTCGGTGAGCGGGTCAAGCAATAGGTTTGGCGTCACCCTGGCCATGGACAGAAACATATTCGCAAAGTTGAGGGCGCGGCGCAACGGCAGGACTATTTCCGAAATCGAGAAATCAGGACTGGGTCGCCTTTTCCGGGTAGATCACCAGTTGCCGCCGTTCGCCGTAACCCTCGCTGGCCGTCCGAATCCCGGGTGTGTCTTTGAGCGCCAGGTGGATGATGCGCCGTTCGCGGGCCGTCATGGGATTGAAGCGAAACGGCTGGCCGGTAGCGCGCACCTTGTCGGCCGCCACCTGCGCGGTCAGCTTCAACTCTTCGATGCGCGTTGCCTTGTAAGCTTCGCAATCGAAGCGAATGCGGTCGTGGTAGTGCGGGTCGAGCCGCACCGCCCGGATGCAAACGTACTCCATCGCCCGCAGTAGCTCGGCGTTGCGCTCGAGCAGGAGAGCCGAATCCTCGCCGGAGAATTCAACGATGAGCTCCGGGTTTTCCATTTCGGTCAGGTCTTGCGGCGCGGCTGGCCGGATCTGGTAGGTGAGGAAAAATCCGCAGGCGCGGAGCAGCCGATCCAGGAAGGAACGCAGCGGCTCCTCGATGCCTTCGCGGTCCAGCTTGCCATCCTGGATCCAAGCGCTCATCCGGGGTCTGCCTCTGGTTCTGAACCGGTCGGGTCCAGGGTTTACCGCCATCCAGCCAGGCGGGCTTGTCGCCTCGGCCCGTTCACCGAGGGGGCCGGCCTCGCCTTTTCTGGGCGTCCCGCTCGGCTTCTTTGGCTCCCAGCCGGTTGATGAACCACTGCTGGCCTATGCCGATGATGTTGCCGACCAGCCAGTAGAGCATCAGTCCGCTCGAGACGGGAAAGACCACAAACATGCCGCCGAGCATGATGGGCATCATGTTCATCATCCGCTGCTGGGCAGGGTCGGCGGTGGCGGTCGGCGTCATCTTCTGCAAGAAGTACATCGTCACCGCCATCAAGATCGGGAGCACATAGTAGGGATCGCGCGCCGAAAGATCTTTGATCCAACCGAGCCACCGCGCGTGGCGCATCTCAATCGTGATGGACAACACCTTGTAGAAGGCGTAGAGAAACGGGATCTGCAGCAGCATGGGCAGGCAACCGCCGAGCGGGTTGATGCCCTGCCTCTTGTAAACGGCCATGATTTCTTTCTGCATCTCCTGCTTGCGCGGATCATTGAACTTGAACTTTTTGTAGCGATCCTGGATCGAGCGAACTTCGGGCGCAGCCTTTTGCATCTTCTGGGCTGATTGCATTCCCTTCAACTTCAAGGGAAACAACGCCATGTTGATGCCAATCGTCATGATGACGATCGCCCAGCCGTAATTGGCCACGACGTTGTGGTAGAGCCACTTGATGCCGAGGAAGAGCGGCTTGGCGATGACCGCAAACCAGCCAAAATCCACGAGCTCGGAGAGCGGTGGTTTGACCGCTCCCAGCGCGTCTAGGTCTTTCGGGCCGACGAAGAGGCCCAGGGACTGCGCTGCCGGCGGCGCGCCCGCCCCTCCCGAAGCTTCGGGACGATCGGGGCCACCCTCCCCGCCGGCCACGCCCAGCGCAATGCCCAGTGCTGGCTGTTTGCTCGCTTTCTCTCCGGGTTTCGCCGGCGCCGGCTCAAATTCATCTTTCCACTCGGTGATGCGCACGGCGCCGGGGGGAGGCAGAAAGACAGCCGCAAAATAAAGATCCTCAATCCCGGCGTAGGCAAAGGAACCCACTTCCGACTTGGGCGCAGAGACCTTCTTGTGGGCGAGCCGCTGCACTTCGTTGGGCGCCCGGCGGAAGACCTGCACCTGCTCGAGGGCCTGGAAAGCGGTCTTGTCGCCAAAACCGCCCTGCCAGGAAATGGAGTGGGCCAGCGGCGCCCCGTTCAGAGTGACGATCGTCTCGAGTTGGACAACGTAGCTTTCGTCAAAGCGAAATCTCTTTTTCACTGCCAGACCGCTTTTGCCAGCGTACTCGAAGGCAAGGGTTCCGGGAATCGAAACCTTCTTCGAAGCAGGACCAACAAAGAGCGCTTCATTGACCTCTTTTTGGAGCGCCGCCACGTCGACCCCGCCCGCCTCGCCCAGAACCAGGCGCAGCGGGAAGCCTACCTGGCTCGATGCGGCCGGGTGCACCACGTCCAGCGGGCTGCCCGATTCATCGGCATATTGCTTCAGCACCCAGCTCTTCACCACCGCGCCCCGATTGGAAAAGACGACCCGATAAAGAGTGTTCTCCGCGACGATCTCTTGCTCAGCCGTGGCAGCTTTGACCTCCACCGGCGCCGGTTTGGCAGCGGATCGCAGGGAGGCGGATGGTTGGGGTTTCGCAGGCCCCGATTCAATCGGGGCGGGTACCACCGGCTGCGTCATCGTAGTCGGGGCTTTGGCTGGCGGCGGGGGCAAGCGACGTGCCATCCAGCGCTGCATGATCAACATCGCCACCACGGATAGCGCAAACGCCAGCAGCAGCCGCAATTCAGAGGAAAATTTGTCGCCGTTCATCAGCTTCCAGGAATTCCTCGTGCCTCACGTCCGCTCCATGCGGACAGGGACAGGGTCGTAGCCGCCTCCGTGAAAGGGGCGACAACGAAGCAATCTCTTGACCGCGAGCCAGAGACCCTGGCGCACACCGTGCTGGGCCACCGCTTCGCTGGCATAGACCGAGCAGCTAGGATAGAAGCGGCACGCACCCGCAAAAACAGGCGACAAGATTGCCTGATAGGTGCGCAGGGCGACTAGAACGAGCGTTTGGATCGGCCGGGCTCTCATGGTCGTGACCGTTTTCTTGCCTCTCCACCCGGGGCGGACGGGCCGTGAACCGCACTGCTTCAGGCCAAGCCCTTGGCAAACATGCCGAGGAGTTCCGCCTCGAGCGCGGCGAAATCGGCAGTGCTCACGGTTGTCTTCGGGTGGAGGACGATGTCCCAACCCGCGGGAATTTCCGCGCGGCATCGCCGCAGCATCTCACGGGCGCGTCGCTTCATTCGATTCCGCAACACGGAACCACCCCGCCGCTTCGGCGCCCCTTTGAGGGATAGGCCAAAGCGCGAAAGGGCACGCCCGTTGGAAAGAACAAAAGCGACAAAGTGAGAGGAGGCCAGCCGCCGCCCCGAGCGATAGACAGCGCGGAAGTCGCTGGAACGTACCAGGCGCACCGCCCGGGGCCATCCCGCGCCACCGAGCAGGTTGCTAATCGACGCCAAGCCGCCAGCGTCCTTTCGCACGCCGCCGCGCAAGTACTTTTCTTCCCCCGGGGGTGCTCATCCGGCTGCGGAAGCCGTGTGTTTTCTTCCGCCGGCGGACATTGGGTTGAAAGGTTCGTTTGGGCATGAACTCCCCGTGCGGTCAGCTTTCCGCAGTGGAAATCGAACGGGCAGTATATCGGATGGGGTAGAGAGCGTCAAGGAAAGCCGGAGGCCTGACCACTGTGGAAAATGGGGTGAAACTGTGGTAGCATCCCCCCGCTTCGAGCACGCCCTGAGGCAGCCGCGAGACCTTGTCACCCAACGAGTGAACAACACAAGACGGAGTTTTTTCTCCGCCCCTTGCGTTCCGAGGAATCGAGGCCACGACGGCCCCTCATGGCGTACCATTCAGGTAACAGAGGGCGACCGGTCATCCACAACTTTTCCACAGCTGTGGAAATTCATCCGCTGGGCCGCTCACCCTCCCGTTTGCCGGCGGGCTTGCATGAATACGTGGGAAAAGATCCTCCAGCACATAGCACCACGGGTCAATCCACACACCTACGCGACGTGGTTTCAGCCCACCCGGTTGGTGGAAGTGCGGGGAGAGCGCCTCACCGTCCATGTCCCTAACCGTTTGTTCAAGAAGAAGTTACGGGAAAACTATGGGGCGATCCTTGAGGGCGCCCTGGCCGAACTACAGTTGGGTCCACGCCAGATCGAATTCGTCACCGAAGAGGCGGTTGGGCCGACCGCCAAGATAGGTTCGACCATGCAGCAAAGCAAACTGGATTTTGAATCGGTCGCCAATCAGCTCAACCCGCGCTATACCTTTGACTCCTTTGTCGTGGGCAGCTCCAACCAGTTTGCTCACGCGGCGGCGCTGGCCGTTGCCGAGCGACCTTCAAAAGCCTACAACCCGCTCTTTCTCTACGGTGGTGTGGGCATGGGCAAGACGCACCTGATGCAGGCTGTCGGGCACCTGACCAAGCTGCGACAGCCGGCCATGCGCGTCACCTACATCAGTTCGGAAGAATTCACCAATGAGGTGATCAATTCGCTGCGCTACGACCGCATGGTCAGCTTCCGCGAAAAGTATCGGCACGTGGACATCTTGCTGGTGGATGACATTGAGTTCATTGCCGGCAAGGAGCGCACCCAGGAGGAGTTCTTCCATACCTTTAACGCCCTTTATGACGCCCAGAAGCAGATCGTGATCTCATCCGATTGCCCGCCCAAAGAGATAGCCGCCCTGGAAGAGCGGCTGCGGTCGCGCTTCGAGTGGGGGCTCATCGCGGATATCCAGCCGCCCGACCTGGAAACCAAGATCGCCATCCTGATGCGGAAGGCGGAGACGGAGCGCGTGCCGCTGCCGGTGGATGTTGCCGAGTACATCGCCCGGTCCATCAAGTCGAACGTCCGTGAGCTGGAAGGAGCGCTCATCCGCTTGCAGGCCTATGGGTCGCTCATCGGGGCGGAAATCAACCTCCCCATTGCCCAGCAGGTGCTCAAGAACATTATCGATTCTCAGGAGAAGAAGATCACGATTGAGCTGATCCAGAAGCGCGTGGGCGAGCAGTTTGGGCTGCGCGTGGCGGAGCTGAAATCCAAAAACAATTCGAAAGCAATTGCCTATCCGCGTCAGATCGCCATGTATCTGGCCAAGAATCTGACCCAGGCGTCCTTGCCCGAGATCGGGCGGCAGTTCGGCAACAAACACCATACGACGGTGCTTTACTCGATCCACAAGATTGACGCCCTGCGCCGCGAGGACAAAGATTTGAACAGAATGCTCAACAAGCTGATTGATTCATTCAGTTGAGGTTGCTCACCCTTGCACAAGCAGCGGCCGGGGGGTGGTGTGGAAAAGCCACCGGCTGCATCATCTTGGTGCAAGACCAGCAGCTTTTTCCACTGCCTGGCCGGGCGGTTGAAATCTTTTCCTCGGCCCTGCTGGCTGTAATCGCCTCACGGGCGTGGAGCAACACTTTTTGCACAAATTTCACCGCTCTTACGGCTACGGCTGTATATTTAGTCTGGTAAGGTTGCTTGTAGTCAAGCTCGTATAGATTCACAGGAGATTCATCGAGATGGAATTCAGCGTAAGCCAGAAAGTTTTGGTCGCCGAACTGGGCCTGACCCAGGGCGTCATCGAGAAGAAAACCACCATCCCCATCCTTTCCAACCTTTTGCTGGAGGCCAAGGGCGACCGATTGTCCATAGCCGCCACCGACCTCGAGTTGGGCATCAAGACGGGATGTCCGGCCAAGGTGAAGAAGGATGGCGCGGGGACCGTCCCCGCCAGGCGGCTGCTCGAGATCGTGCGCATGCTGCCTCTCGACAAAGAAGTCCGGTTCAAGCTTCTGGAGAACCACTGGTTCCATATTGCGTGTGAAAAGTCGAATTTTCGCTTGGTGGGGATGGCGAAAGACAACTTCCCGGTCCTGCCGGCATTTCCGCATCCGCTCGTGAAAATTCCGGGAAGGTTGCTGGCGACATTGATCGCCAAGACCATTTTTTCCATTTCCATGGAAGAGTCGCGCTACACGCTCAATGGCGCCAAGCTCATCTTGAAGCCGGATTCCATGACCATGGTGGCCACCGACGGCCACCGCTTGGCGCTCGTCGAGACCGATCACAAGCTGGAAGGTCTGAAGGGCGAGCACGAAGCGCTCATCCCGAAGAAAGCGATGGCCGAACTCCAGCGGTTATTGGCCGATGCCGGCGAGGAGGTGGTGGCCGAGTTCGCCAGGGATGAGAACCACCTCTTCTTCAAGATCGGCGAGCGGCTGCTGCTGGCGCGGATGCTCACCGGCCAATTTCCCAACTATGAAGCGGTTCTCCCGCGGGAGAACACAAGGATCGTTCAGATCGACCGCAGTGCCATCGAGCCGGCGGTTCGCCGCGTGGCCCTGCTCGCTGACGTGCGTTCCCACGCCATCAAGTTCGCGCTCACGAGCGAAGGGGTTGAGGTTTCTTCTTCCAGCCCCGATTTCGGCGAGGCCAAAGAGACCGTCGAGGTCAGCTACAAAGGCGAGCCGCTCACGATCGGCTTCAACGCCAACTATCTGCTCGATTTCTTTGGTGCCGCCCCGGAAGGCAAAGTCAGCTTCGAGTTCAAGGATGAACAATCTGCCGGGCAGTTGCGCCCGCTCGGCGACGAACAATTCCGCTACCGCTACGTCCTCATGCCGATGCGCATCTGAGCCCGGCAGGCCTCTCGAAAGAAGTTACTTTTTCCTTGCGTGAATTCTGGCTAAGTTATGGTAAAATATAGGGCTTGAGAGTCAGCAAGAAACGTTCGAGCTCCTCCAGCCGACCGCTTCGAAACCCGCTGCCAGGCGGGCAAAAACCAGCCGGGGTAACGGTCGGTTTTTTCTTTCGCTGGCCGCAAAGCGCATAGAAAAATTTCGCGGGCAGGACCAACGCTGCTCGCCACCCGAGGCAAGCGAGGCCATCCGTATGGGTGAGAAAGAAGTAGCGACCTCCAAGGGCCATCGCTACGACGCCACCAGCATCAAGGTCCTCGGCGATCTCGAGGCGGTGCGCAAGCGGCCGGCAATGTACATCGGCTCCACCGGCTCATCCGGGTTGCACCACCTTGTGTGGGAAGTGGTGGACAACTCGGTGGACGAAGCGCTGGCCGGCTTTGCCACCAAGATCGAAGTCACCGTGCACCTCGACAATTCGGTCACGGTGGTGGACAACGGCCGGGGCATCCCCGTGGACATGCACGCCACGGAGAAAAGACCCGCCGCCGAGGTCGTGATGACGCTCCTCCATGCCGGCGGAAAATTTGACACCGAAAGCTACAAAGTTTCCGGCGGGCTTCACGGCGTGGGCGTCTCGGTGGTCAACGCGCTCGCTGACTCCCTCGATCTCGAAATCTGGCGCGAAGGCTATACCTATCAGCAGTCCTACCAACGAGGGGATCCGACCACCAAGCTCATCAAAGCCGGCAAGACAAACCGCACCGGAACCAAGGTTACCTTCCACCCCGATCCGCAGATCTTTGCCAAAGAGGAGTTCAACTACGACGTGCTGGCGCAGCGGTTGCGCGAGCTGGCGTTTTTGAACAAGGGCTTGCTCATCACGCTGGCCGATGAGCGCGTGGAGAAGGGCGAGAAGAAGACCGAGTTCCGCTTCACCGGCGGCATCGCCGAATTCATCAAGTTTTTAAACAAGGGCAAGACCGTCCTCCACGAATCGCCGATCTATTTTGAAGGAAAGCGCGATACGGTCGAAGTCGAAGTGGCTGTCCAGTACAACGACGCTTACGCCGAGTCGGTCTTCTCCTTTGCCAACACCATCAACACCGTGGATGGGGGAACGCATCTTTCCGGGTTTCGTTCCGCCCTGACGCGCACCATCAACGCCTATGCCAACTCCCTCGGCCCCCTCAAGGACAACAAGGAAAACATCCAGCTCACCGGCGACGACGTCCGCGAAGGGCTGGTCGCCGTCGTCTCCGTCCGCCTGCCCCAGCCGCAGTTCGAGGGGCAGACCAAAGGCAAGCTCAACAGCGACATCAAGGGCCTGGTCGAGCAGATGACCAACGAGAAGCTGTCGGAATATTTCGACAAGCACCCCGGGGTGGCGCGCAAGGTGATTGCCAAGACCATTGACGCTGCCCGGGCGCGCGAGGCGGCTCGCAAGGCGCGGGAGCTGACGCGGCGCAAGACCGCTCTCGAAGGCGGCGGCCTGCCGGGCAAGCTGGCCGATTGTTCGGAACGCGACCCGGCGCGCTGCGAGCTGTTTGTGGTTGAGGGCGAATCGGCCGGCGGCTCGGCCAAGCAGGGCCGTGACCGGAAATACCAGGCCATCCTGCCGCTTAAGGGCAAAATCCTGAACGTGGAGAAGGCGCGCTACGACAAGATCCTCTCCCACGAGGAAATTCGCGCCCTCATCACCGTGCTGGGCACCGGCATTGGCCGCGAGGATTTCGACGCCACCAAACTCCGCTATCACAAGGTCATCCTGATGACGGACGCGGACGTGGATGGTTCGCACATCCGCGCCCTGTTGCTCACCTTCTTTTTCCGGCAGATGAAGGACTTGATTGATCGCGGCAACGTCTATATCGCCCAGCCGCCGCTCTACCGCTTGAAACGCGGTAAGTGGGAGCGATACATCAAGGACGAAAAAGAATTTAACCGCGAGCTGATGCGCCGGGCGACCGAGGACCACGTCGTCAAGATGAAAGGCGGCGCCAGCATCGAGGGCGGGGAGCTAGCTCGCTTCCTGACCGATGTGTACGAGTACAACCAGTTCCTGGCCAAGGTCATGAGGCGGCTGCGCGATGCCCGGCTGATCCAGCTCCTGCTGCGGTCAGAACTCGAAAAGAAGGCCGACTTTGCCGACAACAAGAAGCTCAGCGAGCTTGCCAAAGAACTCAAAGAGCTGAAAATCCCGGCTGCGATTGAACTTGACGAGGAACACAGCCTCTACGAACTGGTGATTGCCGACAGCGGCGCCCAGCAGCGGCGGATCAATTGGGAGCTGGCCTCGATGCCCGAATACAAGAGGCTTCGCTCGCTCTACGCCTCCATCCGGGAGTTCGATAAGCCGCCTTACGTGGTGACGCGCAACAGCGAGTCGACCACCACGGAAACCATGCAGGGCCTGCTCGAGTACGTCCTTGAGGATGCCAAAAAAGAATTCACGATTACGCGCTTTAAAGGGCTGGGCGAAATGAACCCGGGACAGCTCTGGGAAACGACCATGAACGCGGATACGCGCACGCTGCTCCAGGTGAAACTCGAAGACTTGGCTGAGGCCGAAGCCACTTTCTCAACCCTGATGGGCGAAGACGTCGAGAGCCGGCGCAAGTTCATCGAGGAGAATGCCTTGGATGTGAAGAACCTGGACATCTAGCATCGCTTTCCATTCTGCCGCCGAACCCGATTCGCCCCGGAGACCCCCGGTCGCCAATGACGGCCAATGACGACCAATGAAGGCCAATGACGGGCAGCAACCTTTCGATGAAGAAGCGGATGCACGTTACTGTCACCTCCATTGGGCTCGTTTTCTTGCTGGCAATCGGCAACCTTTCGAAGGCATCCGGGCAACCGACACCGGCTACGAGAAAGGCGGCTAATCACATTGAAATCCTGGTTGTCGGCGACACGCTGCCGGAGTCACCTTGGAGGGGAAAGCAGGACCTGGAGCATTTTCTCGATGGGGTGAAAGAGCGGCTCGGGCAGGCGGATGTGGTTTTTGCCAACCTCGAAGGGCCGATCACCCAGGCGACCGAGCCAACGCCGTGGAAAAACCAGAAAGCGCTGGACGAAGGCCGAGATTACCTGATCCGGATGACGGATCCGCAGATTCCCGCGGCACTCAAGGCGGCCGGCTTCACGCTCGTCGGCTTGGCCAACAACCACATGATGGATTACCAGGAGCAAGGCCTGTTCGACACGATCGCGGCGCTGGACAAGGCCGAGCTACCCTACGTCGGTGCCGGAAGGAATCAGGAAGAGGCCGGCAAGGCGTGGATCTTTACGAAGAGGATCACCACTCCTCCGGTCGAGCCATCCCGCAGAGGTGGATCAGGCCAAGCGCAGACCCCGGCGGCAGAAAAGGAAATTCGTATCGCGTTCCTCGCCTTCTCCGATGTGGTTCCGAAATATGCCTGGGCGGACCCGGCCAAGCCGGGCATCGCCACCGCCAAGGAAGAAGAGCGATTGATGGACGCGATCCGGGAAGCGAGGAAGCAGGCCGATCATGTAGTCCTGATGATGCACTGGGGCGGGCACGCCCTGCCGGAGACGATTCCCCACCAGCGCTTCCTGGGCCGGTTGGCGGTTCGCGTCGGCGCGGACGCCGTGGTCGGGATGCACCCGCACGTCCTGCAAGGGGTGGAGTGGTATCGCGGGCCCCGTACCGGATTGGCACGGGCCGGGCCGATCTTTTACTCGCTTGCCAATTTTGCCTACGCCAGCCGGCAGGATGAGGCCAGGCGCGCGGCGATGGCGCGTCTCATTTTTGACGGAACGGGCTTGAAATCTGCCGGCCTCATCCCCATCGAGATTTCCGAGGAGGGCGCGCCCAAGATAGCCCAAGGGAACGGCCGGGCAGAAATCCTGAAAGTAATCGCGGAACGGTCAGCGAAGTTTCGCGCACGGCTGCGCGACGGAGAAATAGTGATCCTGCGAGAGCGGAAGGCAGCGCAGAGCAACAAAATAGAAAAGAGAAAATAGAAATCAGGCCGGCCTCTTTTCTGTTTTCTCTTTTCCATTTTCTTTGCCTGGCTGCGAGGGTGCTTGAGCAGATTTCCTGACCACGGTGTTGATTTTTTCAGGGCCGACCGGCCCCTGTCTTGAGGCTTCATGAGCGAGACCAAACCGACGTTCGTTCCCGTTGATATCGAACAGGAGATGCGGCGGTCGTACCTCGATTACGCCATGAGCGTGATCATCGGCCGAGCCCTGCCCGACGTGCGTGACGGTTTGAAGCCCGTCCACCGTCGCATCCTCTACGCCATGGAGGAAATGGGCTTGCGCTCCAACAAGCCCTTCCGCAAGTGCGCCAAGATCGTGGGCGAAACCATGGGCAACTACCATCCGCACGGCAATATGCCCATCTACGACGCACTGGTTCGTTTGGCGCAGGACTTCAGCATGCGCTATCCGTTGGTTGACGGCCAGGGCAACTTCGGTTCCATTGACGGCGACCCGCCGGCAGCCGACCGCTACACGGAGGCGCGGTTGGCCAGGATCGCCGAGGAGCTGCTGGCGGACATTGAGAAAGAAACCGTCGATTTCCGGCCCAACTACGATGAAAGCCGGCAGGAGCCCACCTGCCTTCCTTCCAAGATCCCCAATTTGATCGTCAACGGGTCGTCGGGAATCGCCGTCGGCATGGCGACCAACATCCCGCCGCACAATTTGACGGAAGTCCTGGATGCCTGCGCGCTGCTCATCCAGAAACCGGAAGCGAAGCTCGAGGACGTGATGAAGCTGGTCCCCGGGCCGGACTTTCCCACCGGCGCGTTTATTTACGGCCGGGAGGGCATCGAGCAGGCCTACCGCACCGGCCGCGGCTCGTTCCAGATGCGCGCCAAGGCCGCAATCGAGCGCGTCTCCAAAGACCGCGAATACATCGTCGTCACGGAAATTCCCTATCAGGTCAACAAGGCCAAGCTGATTGAGCGCATCGCTGAGCTGGTGCAGGCGAAGACGGTCGAAGGCGTTGCCGACATCCGCGACGAAAGCGACCGGGAAGGCATGCGCATCGTGCTCGAGCTGAAGAAGGGCGAAGAGCCGAAGATCATCTTGAACCAGCTCTACAAGCACACCCAGATGCAGGAAAGTTTCGGCGTCATCCTGCTCGCCATTGTCAACGGCCAGCCCCGCGAGATGGGCCTGGTGGAGCTGCTCCAGCACTTCATCCATCACCGCATGGAAGTGGTTCGGCGGCGAACCGCCTTCGACCTCAAAAAGGCGGAAGAGCGCGAGCACATCCTGCTCGGCTTCAAGAAAGCTCTGGACGTGCTCGACGCGGTCATCAAGCTCATCCGGGCGTCCCAGTCTCCCAAGGAAGCCAAAGAAGGCCTGATAGCGCGGTGGGAATTCTCCGAGCGCCAAGCCCAGGCGATTCTCGACCTGCAGCTCCATCGCCTGACGCAGATGGAGCACGAAAAAATTCTCGCGGAGTTGAAGCAGATTCAGCAACTCATCGGCGAACTCAAGGAAATCCTGGCCAGCGACAAAAAGCTGAAGCAGGTCATCGTCAACGAGGTGCGCGAGGTGCAAAAGCAGTTCGGCGACGAGCGGCGGACGCAGATGGTCGAGCGCGTGGAGGAGATCAAGCTCGAGGATCTGATTGCCGATGAAGACGCGGCGATCACCGTGAGCCACGCCGGCTACGTCAAGCGGACGCTGGTCGCCGTCTATCGCCACCAGTCGCGCGGCGGCAAAGGGCGCATGGGCATGAAGACGCGCGAGGAAGACTTTGTCGAAAATCTCTTCATTGCTTCCACGCACAGTTACCTGTTGATCTTCACCAACAAGGGCCGCGTTTACTGGTTGAAGGTCTATGAGGTGCCCGATGTGAGCGCCGCCGGCCGCGGCAAGCCCATCGTCAACCTGGTCGGAATGTCCCATGAAGAAAAAGTGACGGCGGTGCTCGCCGTGCGCAACCTCGAGGAGCCAGGCAAGTACGTCTTCATGGCCACCAAGAACGGCATCGTCAAGAAGACCGAATTGATGGATTTCTCGAACCCGCGCTCGAGCGGGATCATCGCCTTGGGCCTGGAGGATGGTGACGAATTGATTGGCGTCGAGCTGACGGGCGGCAAGCATCAGATCTTTCTCGCCAGCCACGACGGCATGGCCATCCGCTTTGACGAGGACGATGTCCGCGCCATGGGCCGGCCGGCTTACGGCGTCAACGGCATGGAGCTTGATAAGGGCGACTACCTGGTGGGTATGGAGGCCATCCCTGAGGATACCGGACTGATCCTTTCGGTCACGGAGAAGGGCTACGGCAAACGCACCGAGCTGAGCGAATATCGCCGGCAGTCGCGCGGCGGCAAGGGCGTCATCAACGTCAAGACCACCGAACGGAACGGCAAGGTCGTGGACGCGCTGCACGTCGAGGCGGAGTCGGACATCATGCTGATCACTGAATACGGCAAGGTGATCCGGCTCGAAGCTGGCGAAATCCGGGCCGCTGGCCGCTCGACGCAAGGCGTCCGGCTGTTGAAACTCGAGGATGAGGACTCGGTGGCCGCAGCCACCGTCGTGCACGAAGAAAGATCCGCGAGCGGCGGGGGCGAGGGCGAGAGCGCGCAAGAAAGCTCAGGCTCCGGTCCCGCCAAGGCGGGCTAGTGCCGTTCCAACTATTTGGGGCCATTTTCCGCAAGTCACACGGCATGCTTTATTGATCATACAGGATCGAGATGTATAGGCTCATCAAGTTGGAACGGCACTAGCTGCCGAGCAACCCGACAACCGCTCCCACGATTTCCCTCTCTCCCAAATCTTCGCTCGGCGGCGGAGGGACGACCACTGGCGGCCAACTTGTTTGCGGATGACACCATCGTTGCCATCTCGACGCCACCCGGACGGGGTGGAATCGGGGTGGTGCGTCTTTCCGGTGAGCGAGCGCTCGACGAGATCACCGGCGAAACTACCGTCGAAGACATCCTCGACCGAATCTTTTCCCAATTCTGCATCGGAAAGTAGCCCGAACTTTTGGTGAGGCGGATGCGTAACCCATGGCGAGAAGAACGTTTCTTGCCGTCGGGAGTGTCCTGATGCGGTCCGCGCGTATTCCGGCCATCCTTCTGTTGACGATCGTAGCGGCGGCCACGCAGCCGGCCTGCGTGGTTGGTATTGACGGCGAGCGCGGAACGTTTGAAAGGAGCCTGGCGGTCAGCGGCGTGGTACGCCTCGAAGTCCAGACGGCCTCGGGCAGCATCAACATTTCCCGAGCCGTCGGGACCGAGGGCTCAGTGCACATCGTGGGCAAATTTCGAGTCGGCACTTGGCTCTGGGGCGATGCCCGCGAACGTGCCCGGCACCTCAAGGAAAACCCGCCCATCGAGCAGCGCGGCAGCCTCATCCTCGTCGGTTCCGGCGTCAGCCGCGAACTCCTGCGCAACGTCCAGATAAGCTACGAAATTACCGTTCCCGAAGATACCGAAGTGGTGTCCACGGCTGCCTCCGGCCAGCAAACCATCCGCGATGTCAAAGGTCCGGTGCGAGCCACGAGCGCCTCAGGCAGCGTGACCGTGGGGAACGTGGCCAAAGATGTGACCATAACGGCAGCCAGCGGCGAATTGAGCGCGCGGGACATTGGCGGCAATCTCCGCGCCAGCACTGCCAGCGGCTCGCAAACGATCGAGGACGTTGACGGCGAGGTGCGCGCCCGGGCAGCCAGCGGCTCGCTCACCATCAACCAACCGGGCCGGCGCGTGGACGCCAGCAATGCCAGCGGGCATATCCAAATTCGCGGCGCGAAGGGAGATGTTCGGGCGCGCAATGCTTCCGGTGGGGTTTCGGTCGAGGGCAACCCGGCGAGTGGCGCTCTCTGGGAAATTAGCAGCGCGTCGGGCGGCATCCATTTGCGCCTGCTCGAGCCGGTGGACGTCGAAGTGGCCCTCGAAACCCGCTCGGGCAGCATCACCACCGACCGGCCGATCACCATCCAGTCGAAATCGCGGCATGAGCTCCGCGGCCTCATTGGCAAGCCGGACGCCCGCATCGAAGCCTCCACCACCTCGGGCTCGATCCGCATCCTGCGTTAGAAGGCGTTTCAAAACGTCCGCCGCCTTTTCGTGTCATCCCAAGCGAAGCACAGAATCCCAGGCAGAGAGGCTTCACTTCGTTCAGCATGACAGTGCGACAGGCCAGAACCGGGTTATGAAATGGCTACTCGGTTGGTTTGTCGAGGGGCTGCGGCGGGCTGAGCAGCAGGCCAGAGACGCGCTCCCTGCCCTGAGCGTCGCGGTACACTCCGAGCGAAAGCCCTCGCAAGGGGTATTGATAAACGGTTAGCGGCGGGTTCGGAACTTGGTATTTTTTGGACCCCGGGCCGAATATCTCCAGGCGCAAGTCGTCGGAATATTTCAAGAAAAGGGCGCGTGTCTTGCCCCGCAGCTTCGTCGCCAGCACTTCGGGCAATTCCCCGGTGCGCGTACCGGTTCCAATCTCCATGCTGGCCACCCGATCTCTGCCGTCGAAGCTCAAAACCAGCCCGGCCACCCCGACTTGTCCCGGCGTCCCGCCGAGGCGAACAAAAAGCAGGCTCGGGTTCCATGAGGCGGGCCGGGCCTCTTTGCCAAAACGCTTCCGGATCTCCTCCCGCGGGTCGCCTAGTTTCACGCCGAAGACGGCGATTCGCCGGCTGTCCACTTCCGCGATCGCCGCCAAATCGGTATCGGCGAGGTCATAAACCGGCGCGACCGCTTCTTTTTGCTTTTCCTGCGCGAACTGACCAGCCCCCGCCGGCGTGGCTCGAACGCAGCTCGCCAGCCAGAGGGCCACGCCACACGCGATCGCCATCGGACGCTGCATGGAACCGCCAGTATATCCTTTTTGAGCCTGGCTCTGCCTTGCCACACACTCTGTCGAGCGGGGCTCCCAGCCTGCCACCCGCGTGCGGGCTGTGTTAGAGTGAGGCGCGCCGCCACCGTCTATGCGTGCCGCCGTCTTGACTGATATCGCCAGGCTTGAAATCCGGGAGGTCGAAAGACCCGGCGTCGCCGATAGAATTCTTCGCTCGGCGCCAGGACCTGCGGAGGACTATGAATAATCTCTTAGCTATTATTGAGTTCTACTAGATTCTATTTGCTATGATGACTCCGAGCGAGCAATTGAACCAGACTCTGGAAACATTCGGCTTGCACCCGCGCGCGGAGACGGTTGAAGCGGTGCTTGCTTACACAGAAATGCTTGTCCGGTGGAACCGGCGTATCAACTTGACCGGGATTCGAGAGCCGGTCGAGATCTGGCGGCGCCATTTCGGTGAATCGTTCTATCTGGCACGGCTGGTGGATCTCGGTTCGGGCCGCTTGGTGGAC
>DATBWB010000098.1 GCA_036514995.1 Candidatus Acidiferrales bacterium | reverse complement strand
GCTGAAGCATGCCCCTACACAGACATAACACAGACATAGCCGGACAGTGCCCTTGCGTGCGCATCCTTGACTCGGTCTAGCTGTGCCCGTATGATTCGTTTTTTGCGCCCTTGTTTTCTGCCTGCGCTCTTGAGGCTGATCCCGCTCTGCGGGACGGATCAGCGTCGTCCCGAAGCCTCGGGCCGAGCACCCACCCCTTATGCATGAAGGAGACGAGAGATGGCCGTCAAAGTAGGCATCAATGGTTTTGGCCGCATCGGGAGAAATCTCTTTCGCGCCAGCATGGGCGAGCCGGCGCTCGACTTTGTCGCCGTCAACGACATCACCGATCCCAAGACGCTGGCTCATTTGCTGAAGTACGACTCGGTGCTCGGCAACTTGACGGCGAAAGTTTCCTGCACGGCTGATTCCATCGCAGTGGACGGGCAATCTTTCCGTGTTTTTAAGGAAAAGGATCCGGCGGCCCTGGATTGGTCCTCGGTGGGAGCCCAGATCGTGGTCGAGTCCAGCGGCCTTTTTACCAAAGGCGCCGAGGCGGCCAAGCATCTCCGCGGCACGGTCAAGAGAGTCATCATCTCGGCCCCGGCCACCGAAGAGGACATCACCATCGTTCTGGGCGTCAATGAAAATGCTTACGACCCGGCCAAGCATCGCGTCATCTCCAACGCCTCTTGCACCACCAATTGCCTGGCTCCCGTCGCCAAGGTTTTGCAGGACAACTTCAAAATCCTCCACGGCACGATGACCACCATCCATTCCTACACCAACGACCAGCGGGTGCTCGATCTGCCGCACAAGGATCTGCGGCGCGCTCGGGCGGCGTCGCTTTCCATGATTCCGACGACTACCGGCGCCGCCAAAGCGCTGCACCTGGTCATTCCGGAGTTGAAGGGCAGACTGGACGGCTACGCCATGCGCGTGCCCACCCCCAACGTCTCGGTGGTGGACTTGACCGTTACGACGGAAAAGCCGGCCACCGCCGATCAAGTGAATGCGGCGATGAAGGCGGCGGCCGAGGGGCCGATGAAGAGCATCCTCGAATACACCGAAGAGGACCTGGTTTCCTCGGATTTCAAAGGGAACCCGCACTCGGCCATCATTGATGCCCACTTCACCAAGGTCGTCGGCGGCAATTGCGTCAAAGTCCTGGCCTGGTATGACAATGAGTGGGGTTATTCCTGCCGCCTGCGCGACCTGATCAAATTTCTGGCGACAAAAGGTTTTTAGGCAATGAACGCTGCTTGTGAGGCGGCGCGCTTCGTCCGTTTTGTCCTCAGTAAACGCCAGGAGACGGGGACCACCGGTGCCGAAACTTTCTGTTCGTGAGCTGGACCTGAAGGGCAAACGCGTTTTCATGCGCGTGGATTTCAACGTTCCCCTCACGGCGGAGGGCGACGTGGCCGAAGACACCCGTATCCGCGCCTCGCTCGAGACCATTCGCTACGCGGCGAGCCAGGGGGCCAGGGTGATTTTGGCCTCCCACCTGGGCCGGCCCAAGGGTAAGCCCGATCCGCGGATGAGCCTCCGGCCGGCGGCAACGCGCCTGAGCGAATTACTTGGCCAGCCGGTTACCTTTGCCGAAGACTGCATCGGCGCTCCCGCGCAACTTGCAGCCGCCGCTTTGCGCCCGGGCCAGCTCCTCCTGCTTGAAAATCTTCGCTTTCACAAAGAAGAAGAGGCCAACGACGCCCATTTTTCACAAGCGCTGGCAGGTCTCGCCGATCTTTATGTCAACGACGCCTTCGGCTCAGCCCACCGCGCCCATGCTTCCACCGAGGGCATCACCCGATTCGTGCCCGCGGCCGCGGCGGGCTTTCTCATGGAAAAGGAGCTGACCTATCTCGGCAAGGCGATTTCCCGGCCAGACCGCCCCTACGTGGCCATTCTCGGCGGCGCGAAGGTTTCCGACAAAATCGAAGTCGTGGAAAATTTGATGAAGCTCACCGACGCCATGTTGATTGGTGGCGGCATGGCCTATACGTTTCTCAAGGCGCGAGGCATCCCGGTGGGCAGGTCGCTGGTCGAGGACGACAAGCTCGACCTCGCCCGGAAGGTCCTGGACGATGCCGCCAGACGACACTTTCCCTTCAAGCTGCCGATCGATCACGTCGTCGCGGAAAAGCCCGACGCCGCCCCGAGCGGCATGGTGCCCGTGGAAAAGACTCCCGCGGACCAGATGGGTTTGGACATCGGCCGCCAGACGATCAACGAATACTGTGGCCGCATCGCCGGCGCGAAAACAATTGTCTGGAACGGCCCCATGGGCGTGTTTGAAAAATCTCAGTTCGCCCGCGGAACGATGGCCGTAGCCGAGGCAGTGGCCAAATCCGGCGCGACGAGCATTATTGGCGGGGGCGATTCGATTGCCGCGGTGCAGATGGCCGGCGTGGCCGACCGCATCACTCACATTTCCACCGGAGGCGGCGCTTCGCTTGAGTTTCTGGCAGGCTACAAGCTGCCCGGCGTGGAAGCGCTCACTGACAGATGAGGCGGGTGCCCAAGGCCATGTCATGCTGAGCGCAGCGAAGCATCTGAATCCGGATTCTTGGCCAGTCAGGACGGGCTCACAATGACGACAGGAGAAGTGTAGTGCGACGCCCGGTCATTGCCGGCAACTGGAAGATGCACAAGACGCGCGTGGAGACCCGCGGGTTCTTGCTGAAGCTTCGCCCGCTTATCGCCCGTTCGACTCACTGTGATGTGGTGGTGGCGGCGCCCTTCACCAACCTGGAGACAGCCATTGATGCGGCGCGCGGCTCCGACATTGCCGTCGCTGCCCAGGACGTTCACTGGGAGAAGGAAGGTGCCTTTACGGGTGAAGTTTCCGCCGGCATGCTGGCCGAGCTGGGCTGTGAATATGTCATCGTGGGCCACTCGGAGCGCCGGCAGTATTTCGGGGAGACGGATGGAACCGTCCAGAAAAAAACCATCGCCGCCATCGAGGCCGGGCTCGTGCCCATTACCTGCCTCGGTGAGAGGCTTAGCGAGCGCGAGGCAAATCGGACGGAAGTGGTTCTGGATCAACAATTTGTGTGTGCCTTCGCCGCGTTGACGGGGCAGCAATTCTCCCGTATCATCCTTGCGTATGAACCAGTTTGGGCCATCGGCACCGGGCGAACCGCCACGCCGGAACAAGCCACCGAGGCGCACCATTTCTTGCGGCGGCTGGTGGCTCGACACTTTGGAGAAGCGTGCGCCGCTGAGCTGCGCATCCTTTATGGCGGCAGCGTCAAACCCAGCAACATCAAAGGGCTCATGGCGCAGGTCGAAATAGACGGCGCGCTCGTCGGCGGCGCGAGCCTCGACCCGGAGGCCTTTGCCGCCATCGTTAATTTTTAGTGCCGCTCCCACTGCTTTGAGGTAGGCGACTGGGACGCGGGATGGGGAGAGTACCCAGGCGCCTGGCGGGTAGGGCGATGGGGTAGGCGCGACCGGCTCTCGCGATAATGGGAACGGCTGGGGAAAGGATCACAAGACCGATGCAGGAAAAAGTCTATTGGGTTTTGGCGCTGGTGGTGGGGGTGGGGTTGATTTTCCTCGGTTGGCGCTATCCCTACGTGCTGAGCACATTTCATATTCTGCTGTGTTTTATCTTGATCCTGGTTGTCTTGCTCCAGAGCGGCCGGGCGGCTGATCTTGCCGGAGCCTTCGGCGGGTCAGGCAGCCAGACGGCTTTCGGCCCGCGCGGCGCGGCGACCTTTCTCTCCAAGGCCACTACCTACGCGGCCATCCTTTTCATGGTGACTTCGTTGGCTCTGGCGATCAAGGCTTCGCGGCCGACCGCCGGCTCCGTCTTGGAGGGGGGCACGCAACCGGCTCCGGCAGCTCCCTCGCCGGCGCCGACGGCTCCCGCTCCTTCGCCACCGACGCCCGGTGCGCCCTCTCCCACGAAGTAGTTCGGCGGTGATCGCGGCGGACGGTCTTTACAGCTCTTTTCTCGTTGGCTAGAATCGTTCGTGTTCGCCCTCCTTGCGGTCGTGGCGGAATTGGCAGACGCACCAGCTTGAGGGGCTGGCGGTAGCAATACCGTGTGAGTTCGAGTCTCACCGACCGCACCAACACCAATCCCCTTGCATCGCCCCTTGGCGACATCCGCTTATCGCTGAGAAATGCGCGTTCCGCCGATGAATACGCGGTCTCCCCGGGCGCTTCTATGGGGTGACGGTGTGGCGGCGTCAAGGAGCAATAGCTGAGCATTGGCCGGGAAATGGCCGAGCAATGGCCAGCAAGTGCCGAGCCAGCAAAGAGCAAGCGACCAGCAAGAATGGGCGGCTGTGGTCGGTCGGGAAAGAGGTGGTTGCCCTCCAAGCACAGGGACATGGTAAACCGAACCGCTCCCATGAATTCGGCCTACTGAGTTTCAACTCCAGCCAAGCGGAGCGGCTCGCCGACGTTGCGACGGAGGTCATCCCAGAGGGAATCGGGCAGGGAGAAAAAGACTTCAACGACACGCGGGTCAAATTGGGTGCCCGCGCAACGACGAATTTCTGCCTTGGCAGCCTCAAGCGAAAGGGCTTTGCGGTAGGGGCGGTCGGAGATCATAGCGTCAAGGGTGTCGGCCACCGCAAAAATGCGCGCCCCCAGAGGTATCGCCTCGCTCTTCAACCCGCGAGGATAGCCCGTCCCATCAAAACGTTCCTGATGAGCGCGTACGATTTCGGCGGCCTCCTTCAAAAACGGAATCCTCTCCAGGATGCGGTAGCCGATATCGCAGTGTTTGCGGACG
>DATBWB010000097.1 GCA_036514995.1 Candidatus Acidiferrales bacterium | reverse complement strand
GCTTTTTGAAATCTCCACCGACAAGGTGGACGCGGAAATCCCTTCTCCCGCCGCCGGCGTGCTCAAAGAGATCAAAGTGGGCGAGGGGACAACCGTCCAGATCAACACGGTGGTGGCGGTCATTGACGCCGAGGGTGCCGCCGTAGCTCCCGCGCCGGCCAAGCCGCTCGCGCCGCCGGCTGCGGCAGCACCAGCCGCCGCTCCGCCGAAAGCAGAGAAAGTTGTTTCCATGCCCAGGCCGCCCGCTGCTCCGGCCGAGGAGATAAAAATTCGCAGCTCGCCGCTGGTGCGGCGTTTGGCCCGTGAACACGGCCTCGGTCTTTCGACGGTCACCGGCACCGGCGCGGCCGGACGCATCACCAAGCAGGACATCCTGGCCGCCGTGGCATCGGCTGCCCCCCCGGGCAGGCTCCCGGCAGCCGCTCCTCTTCCTTTGCCCACCCCTTCGGCGGGGTTGGCGCCGGCGGCATTCCCGCGCGAGAAGATTTACTTCGGCCGCTACGAGGTGCAACCGCTCTCGGTCATGCGCCAGCGCATTGCCCAGCATATGGTCATGTCCAAGCACACTTCCGCGCACGTCTATACCCTTTTCCAGGTGGACATGAGCCGCGTGGTCGAACTCCGCGACCTCAACAAGGCTGCCTTCGAGCAGAAACATGAAACCAAGTTGACCTTTATGCCGTTCTTCGGCCGCGCCGCCGTCGAGGCGCTGCGGGTATTTCCCATCGTCAACGCCTCGCTTGACGGAGACAAGGTCGTCCTGCACACGGACATCAACCTGGGCTTTGCCGTCGCCCTCGATTGGGGATTGATTGTGCCGGTCGTCAAGCGTGCCGACGAGATGAGCTTCCTCGGGTTGCAGCGCGCCATCAACGACCTTGCCGAGCGCGCCCGCGCCAAAAAACTCAAGCCGGACGAGGTTCAGGAAGGCACCTTCACCATCACCAACCCGGGGGTCTTTGGCGGGCGATTCGGCTTGCCCGTCATCAACCAGCCGCAGGTGGCGATCCTGGGTGTCGGCGGGATTCACAAAGAGCCGCTGATTATTAACGACGCCGTCGCCATCCGCTCGGTCGTCTATCTCACGTTATCGTTTGACCATCGGCTGATTGACGGCGCCATCGCCGACCAGTTCATGGCCAAAGTGAAGGCTCAGTTGGAGGGTTGGGAGGAGAAAATTCTTTAACAGTCTCATCCGCGTCGGCGGTAGACCTCACGGCGATGGCCGATCTTGACGATTTCGACGACCCGCCTTTTGTCATCCACGGCGTACACCACGCGATAATCCTCTTGCCGGATGCGGTAGGCGTGCTGGCCGGAGAGTTTCTCAGAACCAAACGGGCGGGGTTTGGAGGCGAGTTGTTGGATGCGTTCGACGATGCGCTTTAAGTCGGTCTTTGGCAGTGCACGGAGTTCCCGTTCGGCACTGTGCTTCATGCGGAGTTGGTAGCCCTCGGGCATGGAGCCTCGGGCTATAGCAAGCGGTCGCGCTTCAGGTCGGCCAGAATTCGCTCGAAAGCGCGGGTCGGCTCCTGAGCGCGGCGGCGAATAGCCTCGAGGTCGAGGGCGTCTTCGCGCAGGGCGAGGCGAACCGCCTCGTTCACCAATTCCGAGAGGCCGCGGTCCGTGCTGGCCGCCTTGACCTTCAAAGCCCGGTGGAGGCCGGGGTCGAGATAGACGGTCGTGCGGCTCGTCGCGAACGCTCGCGGTGAACGGCGTGTATGACTGATACGTCTCCCTACAGGCATCACCGGCCATCTCCTATAAAGCACTTTAACATCATAACATCAAAATGTCAAATATCTCTCCCGGCCATCACTTGGGCACCTTCAAACTGCGGGTGTAGTTCAGACCCCTTCCAGCCAATTCTCGGAGCCAGTCGGCGCAGGGGGTGTCGCTGCCCGGGGCGGGTGGCTGGGCCACGGCTCCAAATTCTTTTTCGGCGCGGTCGAGTTGATTCACCCGGATGAGGTTGCCGGCGAGCATGATGCGAAAAAGCGGGTTGGCCGGGTAGCTCGCCACCAGCTTTTCAAAAAGCGCGGTCGAGCGGGCGTATTCGCGGTCGTAGTTGCGCAGGCATTTGGCCAGGTAGAAATCGGCTTCGACGGAGATTAACCGGCCTTTCGCGGCTGCCAGTTCGAGTTGCTTCGTGCCGGTCTTCTTGTCCCCGCCGGGCAGCCCCATAAACACGCGGACGATTCTTGCAATGAAGGAGAGCGTATCCACGTAGTAGTTGTAAAGTCCGAGGCCCAGGTAGGCGTCGGCAAGATTGGGGTCAAGCTGGGTCGAGCGGACGAGGTGCTCCCGCATGCGCTTGCCGGCTGAAGCCGTGGCGCGATACTCGCTGCGCAATCCCAGCAAGCGCCCTCGCATGGCATAGCCCATGCCGGCGTAGAAGCGCATCTCGGCCGTTTCGCGCCGGCCGATGTGCTTCTCGGCGATTTGAATGGCGCGCTCGGCGAGGCGGAAATAGTTTCGGTCGGAGTCGAGCTTCGGCCGCCGCCAGGCGTCCACCAGGCCGTCGCCGGCGATCTGGCACGCGGCGCAGTAGAGTTTCCACCACATAGCGTCCGCCTCTAGGAGATAGCCCAGCGGATGGTCGGGATTTTGCTTTTGGAGATCGCGCGCCGGGGGCAGGGCTTCGTCCGGATGCCCCGCGTAGATGAGTTCGAGCGCGCGCGTGGCTTCCGGGGGAACGTGCAGAGAACTGGCTCGAAGAGAAGCAGGGAGGCAAAGGAAGCCAAGGACGTAAAGGAAGCAGAGGAAGCAGGGAGGCAGGGAGGCGAAGAAGCAAGAACTAGGACGACGCATGTTCACGGAACCGGGGTATTGTATCAGCCCGAGCCGGGTGTCTCCAGCTCGGCGCTGGGCAGATGAAGGAGCCAGCGCGCGGTTTGCCACATGGCGAAACATTCCACCGCAAACGGCAAGAAGCCAACGTAGCCCGGAATCGGCATCTCAAAAAATTTCGCCTGCTGGAAAATGGGGAAGATATAGACCCACTTGGCGGCGGCCCAGTAGTTCCAAAATTCCCAGAGCCAGCCGCACAGCCAGCCCGCGCTCAGAAGCGAATAGAACCGCGACCGGCGGCCTTCGGCAAAATCCCGCAGAATCGAGGGCAATCCCAGCCGCGCGTTGATGGGCTCGAGCAAGAAGGCGAACGCAAGCCAGACGAGCCCGAACAGGTAAGGGCCCAGGGTCTGGGGCAGAAGGAGCGGCAGAAGCGCCATCAGCGCGCCGGCGAGAATAAATACCTTGCCGGTGGCAGCCGAAGGTTTCCAGGGTCGGGCGCGGCCGGCGAAGATGCCGAGCGCTTCGATCCAGTCGGCGGTCACAAGCAGCGCGGGAACAATCGTCGCAAAGGACCATCCATAGCCGAGCAGCGCAAGCGGCCATTTGAGCGGCAGACCCACGTAGGCCCAGTTTTCCAGGCGCAGGTTGTAAGCCTCAAAAATCACCCAGAGCGGAATGGAAGTGAGCGCCATGGCGAGTAAGCCCGCCGGACGGCTCCGCAAGCGCGACTCGCCGCGCAGGCTGAAGACGGCCGCATCGGCCGCCAGGAGGTAGCCCGTCCAGCAGAGGGGCGTCATGTAAAGGGTGACGAACCAAACCCGCCGCCACAGCAGCCATTCCGCCACCCCGATGATGCCGATCCCAAGCCAGCCGTAGAGCGGCAAGCGCCGGCCGCCGCGGGTTCGTTCGCCATGGCGCAGCACGAGGAAAGTCAGAGTGGCTACCAGAATGGCGACGCCTATGGCCAGCATGGAGATGAGCCGCGCGAGGATTTCATCCTAGCCAGAAAGCCGACCGGCGGCAAGAAGCATCGTCGTCAAACTGCTTTTCTTTGGTCGGGCGGACAGCTATCCTCAAGCCTTTTGTGGCCCGTGCCATCAGGCGCTGATTGAGTCATCATGAGCCAAGCCAAGACAACGCGCCCCGATCCCATCGGGGCGAGCGGCCAACTGGAGCGAGGGCTCGGGCTTTGGGGAGCCACCTCGCTCAACATGATTGACATGGTGGGCGTGGGGCCGTTCATCACCTTGCCGCTGGTGGTGGCGGCGATGGGCGGGCCTCAGGCGATGCTCGGGTGGATTGTCGGCGCGGTCATCGCCCTGGCCGACGGCCTCGTCTGGGCTGAGCTGGGCGCGGCCATGCCTGAAGCCGGCGGCAGCTACGTTTATCTTCGCGAGGGCTTTGGCCGGCAGGGCTTCGGCCGGATGGTGTCGTTTCTTTTTATCTGGCAGTGCTTGCTTTCCGCTCCGCTCTCGATGGCTTCCGGCTGCATTGGTTTTGCCCAATATGCCAGTTATCTCTTGGAATGGCTCACCCCGCCGCGGCAATCGCTTCTCGCTGCCGCGGTCGCCCTTGCCCTCACCGCGATTCTCTATCGCCGCATCAGCACGCTCGGCAAAATTTCGGTTTTCCTTTGGATGGGAGTGCTGGTGACGATGGGCTGGGTGATTTTTGGCGGGCTCTCGCACTTTGACCGCAAGCTGGCGTTTACCTTCCCGGATGGCGCCTTTTCCCTCTCGCACAATTTTTTCTTCGGCCTTTCGAGCGCCACGCTGATCACGCTCTACGACTATCTCGGCTACTACAACGTCTGCTACCTGGGCGGCGAGATTCGCGAGCCGGGCAAGAATATTCCGCGGGCCATTTTGATTTCGGTGGCGGTGATCGCCGTGCTCTACCTGGTGATGAACATCAGCGTGGTGGGCGCCATGCCCTGGCAAGAGGTGGAAAAGTCGCCGTTCATTGTTTCCGACCTGGTGGAACGGCTTTACGGCAGGCGGGCGGCCGGCGTGGCCACCGGGTTGATCCTCTGGACGGCGCTGGCGTCTGTCTTCTCGCTGCTCCTCGGCTATTCGCGCATCCCTTACGCGGCTGCGCTCGACGGCGGATTTTTTCGCGTCTTTGGTCGCATCCACCCTACCAAGCGCTTTCCCGTCGTCTCGCTCCTGCTGATGGGCGGCCTGACGATGTTTTTCTCGCTCTTCGGGACGTTGCAAGGCGTGATCAAGGGCCTGCTGGCGCTGCGGATTTTGATTCAGTTTGAAGGGCAAGTTGTGGCGGTGATGCTCCTCCGGCGCCGGCTGGCCCCGATGGAATCGGGGCTGCCCTTCCGGATGTGGCTCTATCCCCTGCCTGCCCTGGTGGCATTGGTCGGCTGGTTGTATGCTTTTTGGAGCCTGGGCAGCCGGATCATCGCGCTTGGAGTCGGCTTTATCCTTCTGGGCGCGGTTGCCTACCTGATGCGGGCGGCAACACGAAAGGAATGGCCGTTCGCGGGCGAGCCCCGATCCGATCGGGGCGGGCGAGCGTGAGGTTGCTCTTGAAATCAAGACGACTGCATTTGCCATTTGGCGATCCCCACAGGGAATGGTCCATCCAGAAACGGTTTCTCGGCTTCCTGGTCCTCTTCCTGCTCGTTGCGTTTGCCGCTGGCGATCATCCCGATTTGCGGGGACGTGGCGGGCTCCCCCCGATAAAATCGGGGCTCGCGCCACCCGATCGAGACTTGGCTGCTGCTCTCGAGCGGCTTCGCCGCTTTGAGCACATCACCCGCATCCTCTATATCACCGCGCATCCTGACGATGAAAACGCCGCCCTGCTGGCCTATCTGAGCCGCGGCCTCGGCGCGGAGGTTGCCTTGCTGACGATTACTCGCGGCGAGGGCGGTCAGAACCTGATGAGCCCGGACCAAGGGCCACTGCTGGGGTTGATCCGCACGGAAGAGCTCCTCGCTGCCGATCGAGAATACGGAATCGAACAGCAATTTTTCACCCGCGCCATCGATTTTGGCTATACGACCAGAGCTCAGGAAACACTGTCGCGATGGGGAGACCCGGCGCTCGCCGACATGGTGCGGGTGATTCGCGCCTACCGGCCGGAAGTCGTCATTTCCCGTTGGACCGGAACCATCCTGGACGGCCACGGCCACCACCAGGCGGCCGGAATGCTGGCCCGCCACGCTGTCGCTGCTGCGGCAGATCCGAACGAGTATCCGGACCAATTGGGTCGCGGGTCGCCCCCGATCGAATCGGGGCTGACGCCGTGGCGCGTGGCCCGCTTTTTCATGGAAGTTCCTGCGCCGGCGCCGAATACGATTAGCATCCCGGTCGCATCGTTTTCCCCGGAGCGCGGGAAAAGCTATTTTGAAATCGGCCGCGCCGGGTATGCGAATCACCGTACGCAATTCACGCAGTCCCGCCGCGGCGGGCTGGAAAGAGCCTCCCGCGGCGGGACTGCGCCACCCGTCTATGTTCGGTTTGTTGAAGAAAACCAACCGCAGCCCCGGATGGCTGATTTTGTCGAGCGGCTCGACGGCCTGCCCTTGCGCTACGCCTTCCTGGAACAAAAGCCTGATACCCCGGCTGGGGCGGCGCCCGTTCCTTCGGCTGCCGAGCGCTTGCTGGCCATCCATCAGGCAGCCGAGCGCGTGCGCGCCTTCCTGCTGGAAGCAAAAGCGGAGGATGCCCTGCGGGCACTCGCCGAGATGCGAGCGCACCTGGAGGCGCTGGCGAACGACCCGGTGCTCGACCGGCTCGAGCCCAGCGATGCAGCGCGTCTTCGCGACATCTATGAACGAAAGCAAAACGAACTGGGCGCGCTTGCCGCCGAGCTCGCCGGCCTTCGAGTGGAGGCCTTTGCCGAATCGCCAGCCGTCGCCGGCGAGAGCATCCTCGTCCGGGTCATTCTGCGAGCGAATCCGGAAGCGCACGTTGGGGTTCCGAAAAGCGGGGAACCGGGCGGCGCCGTTTCTCTTCGATTGCCGCCGGGTTGGCAGGCTCGCCCCGATGGAATCGGGGCGCGTCTTCTTCCCGGTGGGCAAGCAAAGCGAGTGACGACGGAGGCCACCGCGGCGGGTGAAGGTGACATCGCGGCCGTTTTCTCCGTTGAGGTTCCCGCCGATGCCGTACGGCTTTGGCCCTTGGCTGCTTCCGACGCGATTTATGAAGTGGCCGATCCCTGGCGAGCCATCGGGCCCCGGCCCGTCGCGATCGAAGCGATCGTCCGCTTCACTGCCGGCGGCACTACCTGGGAAGCGCCGCCCGTGCCGGTGAGCGTTCGAGGAGACGCCCCGGAAGTTTCTGCGGATCGGGTTCTCCAGCCAGTACCGCCGTTTTTGCTTCGCCTGCCGGACAGAATGGTGATCCGGCACGAGACCGGAGGAACCAGGCGGATCGTGATTCCGGTGGCCGTCCGGAGTCTTTGTGATCCCGCCGCGACGGGATGCCGCAATCCTCGGCTGGGTGCTGAAGCACCGGAAGGTTGGATAGTTTCCGTCGGCCGGAAAATTAGTTTTGCCCGCCCCGATGGGACCGGGTCCCGCGCGGGCGACGAAGCCCTTGGCCAGCTCGTGATCGTCCCACCACGCAGTCTGGCTCCGGGCGACTACCCGCTGCGGTGTTTTGTCGAAAGCGAGGGCAAGCGCTACGATGTTGCTTCGACGCCCTATGGTTACGCCGGTCTTGCCGCGCAGTCGTACTATCACACGGCGGAGCTGACGGTCCGCGTCATGAATCTGGATGTGCCCCAGGGCTTGCGCATCGGCTATATCGCCGGCCCCAACGACCCGGTGCCGGCGGCGCTCGAACGGGTCGGGGTAACCGTGGATCGCCTGGCTGAAAACAAGCTGGCGTTTGACGACGCCGCGGCGTTCTTGCGATACGACGCGCTGGTCATCGGCATTCGGGCGCTTGAGTTGCGGCCAGACATCTTGTCTCGCTCCGGCCGATGGCGCGAATACATCGAGGCGGGTGGTACTCTGGTGGTGGAGTACCAATCGCCTGCCGTCTGGAACGAGGCGAAGCTGGCGCCGCTGCCCGCCGCGATGGATCCCCAGCTCCCCCTTCGCATCACCGATCCCAAAGCGCCTGCGCGCATTCTTTTGCCAAACCATGCCCTGCTTTTGCAGCCCAACCGCATCACGGCGGAGGATTTTGATGGCTGGGTGGCGGAGCGCGGCTTGAGCTTCCTTTCCCGCTTCGACGCGCAGTACCAGGCGCCGCTGGCCTTTCGCGATGCCGCCGGAACAGAGACCAGCGGCGGCCTCGTCTATGCTCGCGTCGGGAAGGGAATATTCATCTATACGGGACTTTCGTTTTTCCGTCAGTTGCCCGCCGGCGTGCCGGGGGCGTACCGGCTGTTGATCAATCTCATCAGCCAGGGAAGGTATCCAAGGTATTAGGAGAGCTGCTCGGTGCCGGGCCCGCCGCGGCGGGCGCCTGCCGGCCGGAGGAGCAAGCTCAAAAAGGACGCTGCGCCGGAATAAGGAACCAGCCATGCCAGAGATTCGTTTCAACGTGGTCACGCAGGATTGGATTGTTTTTGCCGGCGAGCGTGCCCGCCGCCCGGACCAGTTTGCCGAGCATGGCATCGAGCGCCAGCCACGCCCCGCTCGCGACCCGCAATGCCCGTTTTGCCCGGGCAACGAGGCCATGACGCCGCCGGAGATATTTCGCCTTCCTGCCGACGGAAACTGGAAAGTGCGGGTGGTGCCGAACAAGTTTGCAGCGCTCGACAGCCAAGGCGAGTTGCACCGTCGCGCCTGGGGGCTCAAGCGCGTGATCAGCGGTGTGGGCCTGCACGAGGTGCTCATTGAAGCGCCGGAGCACGACCGCACCATGCCCATGCTCGAGCCGGAGGAGATGCGGAGCATCATTCGCGTCTATCACCAGCGCTACTGTGCGGCTGCGGCTGACCCGCGGGTGGCGCACGTGACCGTCTTCAAGAACCACGGCCTGCGCGCCGGAACTTCCCTCGTCCACACCCATTCCCAGCTCATTGCCACGCCTATCATCCCCCCGCAAGTGCGTTCCCGGATGGAAAACGCCCTGCGTTTCTACGACGAGTACGGCGACTGTGTTTTCTGCCGCGTGCTGGCGGAAGAGGAAGCGGATGCCGAGCGGGTGGTGGTCTCGACCGACCGCTTTCTTGCCTTTATTCCCTTTGCGGCCTATTCCCCTTTTCACACCTGGATCTACCCACGGCATCACGAAGCATCTTTTGCCCTGGCCACCGATGAAGAACTGGACGACCTTGCTGTCACGCTCCGGACTGTGCTGCGCAAGACCTGGCGGGGGTTGAATGATCCCGACTTCAACCTGGCGGTTCGATCCGCTCCGGCTGAATGCGCCATGGTGAAGTACTACCACTGGTATTTGAGCGTCATTCCACGGGTGACGCGCATTGCCGGTTTCGAGCTGGGTTCGGGAATGTTCATCAACACCGGCATCCCCGAACAGACGGCTGGATTCCTGCGCTCGGTCCCGGCCGGGTGAAACCAGCCAACTGCCCGCCGCTTCGGGCTCGTCCCCTCGGACGCAGCGGGGGCAGTCGTCCCGATGTGCCGGGGCGGGAGAGGAGATTCAGATGGCGGCCAACAACCGAGGAGAATGGAAGACGGGCTTGGCGCTCTTGCCGGTCCGTTTCTTGATCGGCTTCTATTTTCTCCGCTTTGGCTATCAGAAATGGACCGGGGCTTTTCTTGCCGGGAAGGATTTGGCCGATTCGATCCACTCCTGGCTGCCCAAGACGCACCCCGCCTTCTACAAAGAGTTTTTGGAAACGACCGTGCTTCCTCACGCCAGCACCTTTGCCTGGCTTGTCGCCGTCGGAGAATTCCTCGTCGGCCTTTGCCTGCTGATCGGCTTGCTCACGCGCTTTTGCGCCATCATGGGAATCGTGATGAACGTAAACTACGTGATGGCGATGGGCCTTGCCCCGCTGGCCTTCCACGCCAACCAGCTTTTTGTGGCGGGTGAACTGGCCATGCTCATCGGCGGGGCGGGGAGGTTCTTGGGATTGGACTATTTTCTGGCGAAGAGATGGCCGCGCATGCTTTTTTGGTAGCGGGAAATCGTGATGTAGGGGCAAGCTTCATCTTGCCCGATATGGGGGCGGCCTGAAGGCCTGCCCCTACAGGCTGCCTTTCAGGGTTCTCAATTCCTCCGATCCACGGGAGAGAAGATGAAGTCACCGAAAAAAAGATTCCCCTGGTTGTTCCTGGCGGCAATTCTCTGGGCGGTGTCCCCGCCCATGGCCGGGCCGCTTTTGGGCGCGGATGATCGCGCCGAAGTCGAGCAAACGATCAAGAACATGCTGCTTGCCTGGCAGACGGGCAATCTCGACGAGCTGGGCCAATACGTAGCTCAGGACGTTACCGTGGTCAGCGGCGTCTATCAACCTCCCCTTCAGGGCTGGCAGGCCTATCGCATCGCGCTGCAGTTCCAGCGAGAAAATTTGCGCGACGTCAGCTTCGAGCGAGAAAATACGCAGATAACGGTCAAAGGGAAAATCGCCTGGGCGGCTTATCAGTGGCGGTTTGCCGCCATCCAAAACGGGCAGCCCATCGGGGCGCTGGGACACTCGACTTTGATTTTGGAAAAACGCGGCAAGAAGTGGTTCGTCAGCCTCAACCACACTTCCGTCGCCACCGTGCCCCCGCCGGCAGCCGCGCCGGCGCAGCCCCCGCCACCCAAGCCGCCGGCCTAGCTCCCCGCCCCTGCCGCGGCGAGCCGAGCCGGAGGCGAGGTTCGAAGCGCGATCCTCGCCCTTCGCCCCGCACCGTACGGTGCTGGGCTTTGCTCAGAACTCACTCACCTGCCGCCATAGCCAGAGCGCCAGAATGAGCAGAATCATCCCGCCGGAGAGATAGCTCAAGACGGTGATGAAGGGCGCCACCCGAGTGACGCGGGCGACGATCTCTTCCTGCTCGCGCTGCATGTGCTCTTCGGCAGCGTCGAGGAAGAGTTGGTCCTCTTCCCTCATGCCCACCAGACCACGGTAGATGATCAACCCGATGAGGAGCACCGTGATGCCGCCCCAGACAAACAGCAAGGTTTCAATCAGGCCTGCCGACGGAGGAGACATGGGAGCCTCCTTGCCCTGAACCCTGACTCGTCAAGGTGCAAGAGCCTGCCCGCCTGGCTTGATGGCGGGCTTGCCTGAGAGTGGCGCAACCGGAACGACGTTCTACGCCTTCCAGGGAAGCCGTGTGGTTTTGAGAATCAGGCAACGGGGGAATGATACCACGCCCGGCAACGTGGGGCGCAGGGCCCCCGAGGGGAAAACCTGGTCAAGCGGGTTGCGGTTTGGCTTCGACACTCGGCGGGAAAGAAATTCCCCAGAAGACATCACTCGGGTTGAGCAGCTCGACGCCAACGTCATAGCCGCTCTCCGCCTTGCGCTCGCCGACCCAGACAACCCGGAAAAGTTCTTGTTTGTGCGTGAAGGCGTTGGTGATGTGGATGTGGCTGTTAGGGACCAGCTCGGCGTTGACGTGGATAAGCGCGCCGTGGCGGCTGACGACCACCGCTTCGGCGTCTATTTTGACTTCCTTTCCGACCGAGTCAGTCCCTAAGACCTTGATGGGGATGCGGATCAGGACGCGCTCGCTGCGTCGCCGCTCTCGAAATTGTTGGCCTTGTGAACTCATCTGGAATAGCTCCTGGTTGGCCCGGGCGTATTATAACCAACTCCCACTCTACGACGCCGCTTTTCAGGAAGTCAATTACCCGCCCGTAGTAGGATAGCCATTCTGTTATGATGCGGCCTAATTTGGGAAAGGCCTTCATCGGGGAGGAAACCATGCGGCCAAAATTCACTTTGATCGCACTCGCCCTGGCTTGGTGGTTGGGAGCGTTGCCCATCCCGCCCCAGGCGGTGGCACAGGAGAGCCTTTTTCTGCCGGAGGCTCGTTTCCGCATGCTGCGCAACGAAATTTCCGGCGATATTGCCTATGACAATCTTCGCTACTTGACGCTCTACCACAGCCCCAACGGCGGCTCACGCGACTTCTGGCGGGAGGCGCAGTGGATTGCCGACCGCGCCAAGGAATACGGCCTGGAAGAGGTGCAGATTCATACCCTGCCCTATCGCTTTCCCAGTTGGTGGCCGACGGGGGGAGAGCTGTGGATGGTCAGCCCCGAAGAACGCCGGTTGGGAAGTTTTGAGGAAGCGGCCGTTTCCATCGCCGACAATAGCCGCACCTCGGACGTGACGGCGGAGCTCGTGGAGGTGGGCGATGGCGGCCGCGATGAGGATTACGCCAACGTGGATGTCAAGGGGAAGCTCGTCTTGGCCTCCGGACCGCTTCCCAAAGTTCATGAGCTGGCGGTCGAGAAGCGCGGCGCTCTCGGCGTCATCTACTACGCCGGATATCGCGCCTTCAATCATCCCGATCAAATCGGCTGGGTGCGGCTGAAGAGAGAAAAGCCCGGCGACAAGCCGAATACCTTTGCTTTTGTCATTTCGGCTCGCACCGCCGAAAGCTTGAAGAAGTTTCTGCGCCCGCGCCCGGCCCAGCCTTTCTCGCCCGGCGGGGGGCAAGAGGGCGAGAAGTGGGTTGGCCCGGAAAAGGTGGTGCTCCATGCGACGGTGCGCGCGGAAACGCGCGAGCCCTCCACCCAGGGCATGGTGGAAGCCTACATTCGCGGCAAGCGGCGCGACCTGCCGGCGATTGTCCTCACGGCGCATGTCCAGGAAGAAAAAACTTCGGCGAACGACGACCGCAGCGGGTGCGCCAACGTGCTCGAAATCGGCCGGGCCATCATGAAGATGATCCGGGAAGGCAAGATGGAACGGCCGCAACGCGACCTTCGCCTCTGGTGGGTCAACGAGTTTGAGGCGGAATATGAGTTTTTTGCCCTGCATCCACAAGAGCGCGGAAACATCCTGGCGGACTTGAATCAGGATATGGTGGGAGCGCGGCAGTCAGCCGGCAGCCGCATCCAGCACGTCACCCGAACGCCGTGGTCCCGTCCGAGCTACTTGAACGACGTCGTGGAAAGCATCGTGCAAATGGTGGCGAAGGGGAACTCAGCCTATCTGGCTGCCGGGCAGGCCGGCACCGAGCAGCCTTATAGCAAGGCCATCCTTGCCCGCCTCGGCACCCGCGAGCGCTACGGCGTGGAGATCGTTCCCTACTTCGGTTCGACGGACCACCATGTTTTCAACGACGCCATTGTGGGCGTTCCGGGCGTGACGTGGACGAACTGGCCCGATGAATACATCCATTCCACCGACGACGATCTCTGGCAGATTGATCGAACCCAGCTCCAGCGAAACGCCTTGAGCGTGGCGGCGGTGGCGCTCTACCTCGCCCACGCCGGCCCGGCCGACGTTCCGGCGCTGGTTTCCGAAGTTGCCTCCGGAGCCGCACGCCGGCTCGATGGCGCCCTGCAAACCGGCATGCGCCTCATCGCCGCGTCACCCGGCCGCCGCCAGGCTGCCTATTTCGACGCCCAGAATCTCCTGACCACTTCGGTGTGGCGGGAGGCTCTCGCGCTCGAATCGGTTCGAGCCTTTTCCGCTTCTGAGCCGAAGGTTTCGAGCGTGATCACCGAATTCAAGAGATGGGTGGAAGCGCGGCAAAGCGGCTTGCTGGCCGATCTCGGAAAATTCTACAAGGCTCTGGCCGGGGCCGAGCCCCCGCCTGCTCCCGACTTGGCCGGACCGAGCGCCAAGGAACAGGAGATGGCGAAGAAAATTCCGGAGTTGGCGGCGACGGCCGCCGACTACATCCATAAGCTGGACGACCTCAAGCCGGTGGAGGGCCTGCACGGTCTGATGCGGTTTGAGGCCTTGAACTTTGCTGATGGCCGCCGCAGCTACCTGGAGATCTATCGGGCTGTCCGGGCGGAAGCGCAGAGCGCGGGAGCATGGTATTACGGCGAGGTCAGTCTCGATAAAGTTGCCGAAGCGCTCGATCAGGCGGTAAAAGCCGGCATGTTCAAGGTGAGAGTGCAGTAGAGTGCCCAACCTTCCGAGCGCTGAGCTCGTCAAGGCAAGACGGAAACTCTCCCGAGCGAAGTTGCCGGAGTCGTGCCGTACCGGCCGCCCCTGAAGCCGCCCCCGGTTCCGGTTCGCTTGACAGGCTTTCGCCGCAATTCTATAGAGGAAGTGGGATCTGGTTATGAAGAAGGGCGGGCCCGCTTGCCTGCTCCCTCTCCTCGCTCTTGCCGCGCTGGGCCCGTACCCTGTCCGTACGGGGCTGGCCACTCCCTCCCCGGCGAAGGAAGAATGGCGAGCCATTCGCAGCCCGCACTTTGAACTGGTCAGCCAGGCGGGCGCTGCCCCGGCAGGCGGTGCTAAACGCCCGCCGGCCAAGCAGGCCTACCCGCGCGAGTTGCCGGAAATCAAGCGGGAGACTCCGAAACCGCCCCTTGTGCCCGCCGAACCCCCCAGGTACGGCTTTGTGCGCGGGAGGGTGGCCAAGGTCTCCTGCAAGTTCGGCCAGGACTTACACCAGCCCGCCATTGTCCTCAGCGTGCAGGCCAAGTCGCGGAGCTTCCGCTTCTTCAAGGAGGATCTTTCCCGGATCGCGATGATTTCCGGTCCCGAAGAGGGCTCGATTTGCGAGAGCGTTGGCCGCACAGCCAGCGTCAACTACTTGGAGCGTCGGCAAGGCGGCTTCGATGGCGAAATAATGTCCTTTGAATTCGCCGCGAAGGAGAAGCCACCGGTAGAGCCCATGAAGGCAAGAACGGCTGGCTCGCCGCGGCGAGCCGCTGCGCCTCGACCGAAACTTTCCGCCTTTCGCGGCACGGTGGAGGAAGTATCGTGCGCCCGGCCGATGGTCTTTACCCTTCGCGGGAAAGATCGCTCCGGAAAAATCAAGCTGATGAAGCTTCGCGCCGCCAGCGCGACTGAATTTTTCGCCATCGCCACCCAGGGTTCTCCGCCGGCCAGTTTCAATGCCTGCGAGAGCAAGGGTCTTGCCGCCCGGGCAACCTTTCGTCCGTCACCGCCCGGTGACCCCTACGATGGCGAACTCACCCGCGTGGATTTTGACTGGTCCCGAAAGTGAACGATTTCGTTCCTCCCACCCTCTCGCTCGCTGTGGCCCCGGCTCTATTCTTCGAGCGGGGCCGGGTTCTTCATGAAATCTTCCGGCTCAATCCCGAGCGCGTCCACCAGCCGCGTGTAGTAGCAAAAGAGCGCAGCAATCTCGGCGGTGTCCAGGATCTCTTCATCGCTCAATCCGGCCTGACGCAAGCGGTCGAGGGTCTGCCGGCTCACTTGATGCACGTTGGTAGCGATCTGAGCCGCGTAGTCGAGGATGGCGCGCAACCGGCCAGGGAGCGAACCCCGGCGGTAATCGCTCTTGATCGCCTGCACCATTTCCGGCGGGGCCCCCGCCAGCCGGAGATCTTCTCCGTGAGCCTCGGTTCAATAGAAACAGTCGCTCGCCCGCGAGACCACCGTGGCGATAGCCTCGCGTTCGAGGCGGCTGAGCCGTGAAGGGCCGTACATCAGCGTGAGATAGAGCTTCGTCGAAGCTTCGAGCGCCCGGGGGTTCAAGCTCTGAATCTTGACAACGTTGAAGACTCGGCCGGCTCGACGCCGGGCATCTTCGTACTGCCGAAGCAAATCGCCCGTTGCTTCCCCTTCCTCGATGACTCGAATCCAAGCCATAACCACCCCCCCTTTTGTCAGACGAAGAGAGCCGCACGGGTCGTCTCTTGGTCGCGCCCATTCCCTGGTTCGGAAAAGTACTTGCGGGAACCCCCGGGTCCCGCTTCTTGGCTATTCCCGGCCGGCGCATGCGAGGAGAAGCCTGGATTTCGGATCAAGTGGCGGCCCTCGGGGCGGGATTCTAACGCTCTCGTTCCACGACCGACTTTTTGAGCGCGGCCAGATCGTCGGAGAGTTTCTTCTGTCCGGAGGCAAGCCGAAACAAGTAGCCAAGGTGGATCAGCCAGACCGCGGCATAGGCCCAAAAAAGGTTTCTCATGGTCTTGCACTCATTTCTCGCTGCAAACTTTCGAGTTCGGCGCGCATCCGTTCCATCCGGTATCGCTCACGAAAGTACCAGGCGAAAAGCGACAGGAATGCCGCCAGGCACCACAAGAACCCTCGCCACATTTCTGGGTCGAGTCCGGAGCCGGCCCCGCCGGCGATCACCGGTTGCGGATGCTGCGTCCGCCACCAGCGAATGGACATGTACACGATGGGCACGTCCAAAAAGCCGATGATGCCAACCGCGGCCGCCAGATTGGCGCGGCGGCTCGGATCGCTCACGGCATTGCGCAACAAAAGGTAGGCGACGTAGATCATAAAGAGGACGAGCGTGGACGTCAGCCGGGCATCCCAGGTCCACCAGATGCCCCAGACCGGCTTGGCCCAGAGCGGCCCCGTCGTCAACACGATGCTGCAATACACCAGACCAATTTCCGCCGCCGAGACGGCCGCCCAGTCCCAGCGCGCCTGGCCGGTGGCCAGATAGGCGAGACTCGAAACGAAAACCACAAAAAACGCGAAGAAAGAAATCCAGGCCGAAGGCACATGCACATAGAAGATGCGCTGGATGACTCCCATGGTGCGCTCGGTCGGCACCTCCAGAAAAACCACATAGAAGGCAATCAAGAGCAAAGCCGCCGTGATGGCCGGCAGAAGGGCCCCCGCGAGGTTCCATGTTCTCTTGCCCATAAGAGGGAAATCTCTTCACCGCAAGCCGGTCATGCCCGGCCCGCCTCACCCGAATTTCTACTCTTCCACGATATAGGGAAAAAGCAGCAGCGATGCCACCGTAAAAATGATGTCAAATCCGGTCATCAGTTGCAGCCAGAGATAGGCTTCGCGCATCGGCTCACCCGCTATCCAGGTCGCGGTCGCTTCCACCATGGCAATCAGGAGTGGCACGCTGATCGGCAGGACGAGCAGCGGAAGCATCAGCTCGCGCATCCGGGTATTGGCGGTGATGGCCGAAAACGTGGTGCTGACGGAAGCAAATCCCCACGTGCCCAGAAGCAAAATGCCTGCCAGCCACGGGAACCTCGACCCAAGCCCAATGTTATAGAACACCGCAAAGATCGGCAAGACAACCGCTTCGGCGGCGAGCATGAAAGCCACATTGCTTGCCAGTTTGCCGAGATAGACTGCGCCCGGGCCGGCGGGCGTCAGCAGAAGTCCCTGGAGACATTCATTCGTCGTTTCACGCGCGAACGACCGGCTCAGTCCAAGAATTCCGGCAAACGTAAAAGCGATCCAGAGCAGGCCGCCGGCGATGCGGCGCGTTTCTTCGGCGGTTGGTTCAAAGGCAAAGCTGAAGATCACGATGAGAATGAGAGCAAACACCATCATGGTGGTGAAAACCTCTTTGCTTCGCCGCTCAATGCGGAGGTCTTTGGCGGCGATGGTCAACCCGGCTTTAAGAGCGTTCCTCATTTTCTCGACGGTTGGCAGGCCTGGCCAGCCTGGCCGGCCGGTCACTCAAGCGATGGCTTAAAGCCGCCGCTTACTGCCCCGCGCGAGCCAGGCGCGCGCGGATTTGCCCGGCCGTCTCCGGCCGGTTGAGCTCGTCCAAAACCGCTTCACCCCGCTCCAGGATCACCGCCCGCGTCGCCAGCGGCAGGACTTCCTCGAGATGGTGGGTGCTGATCACGACCGTTCGCTGTTGCTCCCGAAAGTTTTCGAGCGTGGCCATCAAGCTTTGCGACGACCGGGCATCGAGCCCCGTGAAGGGTTCGTCCATCAGGAGCAAACTCGGGTCGTGGAGCAACGCCCGGGCAATCGCCGCCCGCTGGCGCATCCCGCGGGAAAGATTGCGGACAAGCTCATGCGCTCGCGCATCCAGACTCATCATCTCGAGCAAGGCCTGAACTCGCTGCTCGGCCCGGTCCAAGCCGTAAAGGCGAGCATAGAGACGGAGATTTTCCGCGGCCGTAAGCTCCTCGTAGAGGAAGCTGTTGTGCCCGACAAAACCTATCGAGCGCTTGGCCTGTTCCTCGTGGTCGCGCGCTGCCGCGCCATCGAACAGAATTTCTCCCGAAGACGGCTTCGAGAGCAGGGCGAGGATGCGCAGCAAGGTTGTTTTCCCGGCGCCGTTCTGGCCGAGCACGGCCAGAAACTCGCCCGGTGCGATGGCCAGCGACACCTGCCGCAACGCCCAGAGGGTCCCAAAGTATTTCGATACGTTGCGCAGCAGGACGCTGGGGGCAGTGGTGCCGTTCCCGCTGGATTTGCCCGCTACGGAATGCCAGGGATGGCCGGCAAGGGGCACGGTCAATTCCCGCTCCCCAAGAAGAATGACCGGAAATGAGTTGGCAGGGCGCTACGCATCAGCCTCAAGCGATCCCGAACCCCGCCCTCGGGGGGCCTGATCAATTCGGTAGAGGTGAACGAGCGCGACGCCCAGGATGAAGAGCGCGAAACCGAGAATATACCATCGCGCCTGGCTCACGGCATCGGGCATCCTCCGTACGGCGGCACTGGCTGCGCTTCCCTCGCCCAATCCCTTGATTTGGACTTGCAGCAGTTCCCCGGCCCGGTGTGCGCCCGCGGAATAGATCCTCAGGCCGGACTCCTCATCCTCGCCCTGGGCTTGCAATCGGGCGCCGGCTATTTCCACTCCTGTACGCGGCGCCAAAACCAGCAGTGATTTCACGGGATAGTAGCTCTTCGAGGCGAAGCTCGCCTGCCCGCCCCCATAGTTCAATTCATAGGCGATGCGGATGCGCGTGCGGCCGGGCTTAAGCGGGTAGTCCACTCCAAAAGCGTCAGCTTCTCGAAGCGGGATGGCCGCCCGCGTGACGGGCATGCCGGTGGGCGATTCGACCGACACACGAGGCTCGGAGAGCCGCCCGCTCGAAACGTAAAAGCGAAACGTACCCTCGCCCTGGTAGAGCGTTGCCGGAGGCTCGCTCCGATTTGACATCTCGTACCATTCCTCGACGTTTAGCCGGGTGCCTTCTTCGCCCGCGGCGGAGGGTTGCAGGCGAACCGCCCGTCCGTCAACTGAGATGTCGCCCGGCTTGGCCGAAGCTTCATAGACCGTGACCTCGGCCTCCACTCGATGGCGCCCGCCAAAAACAACCGATTGAAAATAGTTCGCGCCGGCATAAGTGACTTGCAAGAGATAAGGGCTGGCCGAGGAGGAATCTACATTCTCCACCCGGAAGCGGCCGCGGCTGTCGGAGGGAACGGTAGCCACGGGCTGCATCCCGCCTTCTAGTTTGAGCAGGACAACGGCTTGATGAGGTTGGGGTGAGCCGGTGGTGGCGTTTCGCACCACGCCTTCGACCACTCCGGCGCGAGCCAGCCCCGATGAAATCGGGGCCAACGCCGCGCTCGTCCCTATCGCCGAGGCGATCCATAGCAGAAATTTCCGCTGGGTCGGGTAAGGGGTCATCACTGTTTGGATTCCTGCGCCACCTCGGCGAGTTTTTCGCCGCACTCGCCGCAAAACTTGTTTTGCCAGGAGTTGCCAGCGCCGCAAAACGGGCAAATCTGCTCGCCCCGATGGGATCGGGGCTCGCGCGTTGATGGCGGCGAAGCGACGGGCGGTTCGGCGGCGCGGGCGGAGGCGGAGCCCTGGTGGGATTCGATTTGCGCCATCACCCCGCCAATCTCGAATTGGCACTGTTGTTTGAGTCTCTGGTAGTCGTCGTCGGACAGCTTTCCCATACGATATTCGAGATTCAGGTCGCGCAAGTTTTCGTAAAGGACTGCCTTCTTTTCGAGAAGATAGCCGAGCTGGGGATCAGGCGCAGGCACGGGCGTTGTGCCCGGCTGCACATACACCACATAAACAATCGCCACCAGCGCCAACAAGGCACACACTACAAAAACCATGATTCAAACCACCGCTTGGGATTGTCGGGCGTTTGGCCCGACATGCCTATCGGGATAAATCCCCATACTCCCCTTCCCGGCGTCGCCCGGGATACGCTCTCCCCCCGCGCCGGGGCGCATCATTCGCCCAGTTGCCGAAACTCCTCGTCAATCGTTCGCTGGTACTTTTCCGCCAGAGGGCCACTCGGCGAGGGCGCCAACCGGCCGCGCCGGCGCCAGGCTACCATCACTGAACGAACAATCACCAGGCCGGCCAGCAGGCCTACGAACGGCATAATCCACGCCATCAGGTTAAAGCCGCGAGCGGGAGGCGCGGCGAGCACCGCCAGGCCATACTGTGACACCATCTGATCGATCACTTGTTGCTCGGAAAGCCCGCTTGCCAGCGCGGCGCGAATGTTCTGTTGCATCGGGATCGAGAACCCACAGTCCTGGTGCGGGCAGGCGCCGAGCGGATAGTTGCAGCCGCATTGGCAAACGAATTTTGCGGTCACCCGCTTGAAGGATTCTTCCCCGGCCCGGGCGGGGCCGGCAGCTTGAGGAGTCGCCCGGGAAGCCAGAAGCAACAGGGCGAGTGCCAGCCCCCATGCCATCCGGGCGGGCGCAAAACGGTTAAGCCTGGATCGCATGTTTGCTTTCCGCGCGGGTGGCTCTCTCCCCTCGCGCCTGTTCCGCTGCCTGAGCGCGGATCGCCTCGGCCGCCTTGTTCGGCAGCAGCGCCGTGAGCGTGCCGAGGACCACGACAAAGCCGCCCATCCAGACCCAGTTCACCAGCGGGTTTGCAAAAACCTGAAGCACGATGTCGCGGCCATTATCGGCCATCCCCGCGAAGACGACATAAAGGTCCTGAGCCGGCCGCGGGCGGATGGCGACCTCCGTGGTGGTTTGGCGACTCGCTTTGTAGAACCGCCGCTCTGGATAAAGGCGATCCACCAACTTGCCCTCCTGATAGAGCTCGATCACCGCCCGGCCAGCCGCATAGTTGGCGTTGTCAACCTGTTCGATATTGGCGCAGACCAGTTTGAATCCGCCAATCTCCATCGCTGAGCCGACCGCCATCTCGACCTGCTTTTCTTCGTTGAAGGCCGAACCGGCAATGCCGATGAAAATCAAAACCATCCCGAAGTGAATGATGTAGCCGCCGTAGCGGCGGGTGTTGCGGCGGGTGAGGTGGACGAGCGACCCCACCCATCCCAACTGACTTTTCTGCCGGATGACCCGGGCGCCGCGATAGAACTCAGCCATCAGGGTGGCGGTGACAAAGACGCTCAGGAAAAGCGTGACCAGCGGCGCCAGCTTCCTCACGCCGAGGATGGCGAGCACCACCGTCGCCACTCCCCCGATGAAGATCGGCCAGGCGAAATTTCGCTTCAGGCTCTCGAGCGAAGTCTTGCGCCATGCGAGCAGCGGGCCAACCCCGGTAAGGAACAGGAGGAAGAGGCCGATGGGAATGTTGACCTTATTGAAGTAAGGCGCGCCGACGGTGATCTTGACGCCTTGCACCGCTTCCGAGAGCACCGGGAAGAGCGTGCCCCAGAGCACGGCAAAGCAGGCGGCCAGCAAAATCAGGTTGTTGAAGAGAAAACTGCTCTCGCGCGAAAGGAGCGAATCGAGCTGATTTTCGCTCTTCAGGTAATCGAGGCGAGTGACCAGCACCACGGCCGAAAACGCAACCCCCAGGGTGATGTAGGTGGCGAAATAGGGCCCGATGGGTGATTGCGCGAAGGCATGCACGGAAGAGACCACGCCGCTGCGCGTCAGGAATGTCCCGAAGATGCATAAGAAATAGGTCCCCATCACCAGGACCATGTTCCAGACTTTCATCATGCCTTTCTTTTCCTGCATCATGACCGAATGCAGATAGGCAGTCCCGGTCAGCCAGGGCATGAGGGAAGCGTTTTCCACCGGATCCCAGCCCCAGTATCCGCCCCAGCCGAGCACAACGTAAGCCCAACGCGCCCCCAGCAGGACGCCGCACGTGAGAAAGCCCCAACTCACCATCGTCCACCGCCGGGTGGTGTAGATCCACCGCTCGCCCTTCTGACGGGTGATGAGCGCGGCCATGCCAAACGCAAACGGTACGACAAAACCAATGTAGCCGAGATAGAGGATGGGCGGGTGGATCACCATCAAAGGGTATTGCAGCAGCGGATTGAGGCCGCTCCCGTCGGCTGGAAGGAAGAGCCGCGGCACCCCGGCGCTCATATCAGCCCAAATCGAGAAGGGGTTGGCAGCGAGGTTGTTTAACAGCAGGAAAAAGACCTGGGTCGCCATCAGTACGGCGGTCACATAGGGCATCAAGCCGGCCAGGCTTGCCTCCTGGCGACGGCGATAAATCACCACCACCAGCAGTGAGTAAACCGAGAGCAGCCAGCTCCA
>DATBWB010000096.1 GCA_036514995.1 Candidatus Acidiferrales bacterium | reverse complement strand
ATTGCCGCCGTCTAGCGATTTATCTTTGAGCACGCCATTGTAGAGCAGGTACACCGCCAACCCGTTGACCACGCCCAGGCGCGGCGAGCGGCGTTTACCATTCCGCGTGGGCAGTGGCTCCCCGGTCTCCACGAAGAAGACGTGCCTGGCTAGGTCATCGAATGAAACTTCGGCGCGGATATGGCCTTCCGCGTCGAACAGGGTGGGGCCGAGGGTGCAGTAGCGGAAGCCGCCGCCCAGCGCCTCTTCGCGCTTCTGGTTGCCGCGCGTGTCTTTCCAAGTGTAGCCCTCAATCACTCGCCTCAGCCGCTCGGCGGTAATATTGCGAGCTATGTCCGGCTCCATTTCGACTAAGATAAAGCGGCGGTTATGCTCATCTTCATTATTCAGGTCTAGAACGGCGTGGCCGGTCGTGCCTGTACCCGCAAATGAGTCCATGACAATATCAGTTCCGCGAGTAGTGGCGCGCACAAGCGACCGGATTAGAGAGAGAGGTTTGGGATAGGCGAAGACTTTGCTTCCCAACATCTGTTGGAGCAGACGCCCTCCTTCCTGGTTCATGCCTGACGTGAGAATGGTTGCGTCATACTCGGCTTCAGCCGAGGCGATGTCGCGATCATTTGTATTTGAAGTTTCGGCTCATGTAGCCTCTGAGGTGCAGAGGCGCCCTTCGGGGCGAAATCGAGTATCCTCCAGGGCAATCGGTAGCTGTCTAACGCCTCCGGGGAGGGTCTGGCATGATCGCGTTTCCGATCCAATCGCTGATGGATGAGCAAGCTTGCTACGACTACTTGCTCTCGGTGTTGCACCCCCAGGGCCTGCACTGTCCTGAGGGCCATCCCTTGCCCGTGGGTCAAGGGGCCCATGATCGTCATCGTGCTCCGATCGTGGATTACCGGTGTCAGACCTGCGGCGCGGTCTTCAATGTGTTTACGAATACGATCTGGAGTAAGACCCGCCATAGTTGTGCCACGATTGTCTTGATTTTGCGCGGGGTGGCGCAGGGGGTGCCGACCGCCCACCTGGCGCGTGAGCTCGGGGTTGACCGAGCGCACCTGTTGGAACACCGCCATGAGATTCAACAGCTGATCGAACAGCATTTTCCCCCCAACAGCCTTGGCGGACAGCGTGACCGAAGCCGATGAAATGTACCAAAACGCCGGGGAAAAAGGGGTCAAACATGAAGACCCCGAGGCTCCGCCTCGGCGCCGGGCCAACAAAGTGAAAGGCCATGGCACTTGGGACAATGACCGGCCACCCGTCGTGGGCGTGGTCGGGCGTGAGAGTGGCGAGATTCGTTTGGAAGTTTGCCACCATAGTGATCGGGAGACGCTCCAACCCTTCGTCGAAGAACGCACCCCCGACACGGCGACCGTGTACACGGATGAATGGCAGGCGTACAACCACTTGCCCGAAAGCGGGCGCGCCCATGCCAGCGTGTGCCACACGCCCGGCCAACGCGAGTGGGCCCGGGATGACGATGGGGATGGTGTGCGGGAAGTGCACTGCAATACCATGGAAGGCATTTGGACCGGCCTACGGAACTTCGTGCGGCTCTTTCGAGGCGTCAACAAAGAGTATCTGGGACAGTACGTCGCCGTCTTTCAAGCCGGCTATATCGCCAAGGAGGTCACGCCAGCTTTGCTGAGAGCCATGATGACCCCTTGCACCTCTGGGGCTACATGAGCCGAAGTTTCAATCCAGCTTGAAACGGGCTTTGGTTTTGCGCTATTTGGATCGTAATAAGTCTTGTAACGTGGGCGCTCCATCTTGCCGCCCGCTTCATCTGGCCAGATGATAAGTCCGGCTTCGATGATTTTCATCATCGTTTCAGGGTAAAAGCGCCACACGCGCTCTGGATTTGGCTGGTAGACCCTCCCCGTCTTGGGATTAGTGATTGGATAAAACTGACCGGGCCTAGCATCTTTTCCCATTCCAACAGTAAGGTCCGTGCTCGCATAAGGAATGAGAATTAAACAACTGTCTGATTTGGCAGGGCACGATAGTTCCATTGAGGTAGAACGGTGTCAAAGATAATGCGCATGTTCAGCTTGAAGTCTTCGGCCACTTTGCGTCCAGTTCGATAGACTTTGTCAATGATTTTGACGACGACTTTCAAGCCTTTGTTGGTTCTGGTCTTTTCCATCAGTTCTTTGACCAAGGCGACGCTGGAAAAAATCACGCCCTGGCAGGCGCGGGTGACATGCGGAAACAACCGGTGCTCAATCGGGTTGTACTTGGAACAGTAGGGCGGATAGTGAGCAATGCGGATTTCAATTCCAAGCTCCTCGGCCAATTTTTGCAAGTCTTCCTTGAAGATGTAATGGTGAACATGATTGCTGCCCCCGCCATCACACAAGCCTAAGAGGGCGGTGGCTTGGGGATAGGCCGCCCGTCCATGCTGATACCACCAAGAGCGGATACAATCACAAGCAAATTCGCTGGTGTCCTTGCTAGTGCCCAGATGGAGATAACCGAAGTTGCGCTGCAAATCATAAATCCCATGCGGAATGATGATCCCGTCCGCCTCACTTTTGAAGTCGTGGTCATAGGCATGGAGTTCTTCCAAGGTATACAAATGACCGTCGCGGTAGAAGTTGCCCACATACTCCTTCTTCTTGGTATCGAAGCTAATAATCGGGTTGCCGGCAGCCTGAAATTCGGCTTTCAACTCCGCAATCTTGGTAAATTGCTCATCACGGTGAGCGACCGATTTCAGCGTCTGTTTCTTTTGCGCTTGGCGACGACGATACTTATGCTTCTTGAGCAGTTTACGCACCACGCTCTTGCTCACCCGCACTTGATGATGCTTCTCCAGCAATCCGGCAATTTCCGGCGGGGTCAAGTCCGTCCACACCACCCGCTCGTCCATGGGGTCGCCCGCGGTGTGCTCTTTCAAGACTTCCAGAAATTGACGGTCAAGGTCCGGATGCACCTCGTCATAGCGCCTGCGCCCGCCCCCTGGTTTTCGGAGCCAGGGTTCATCAGGAGGCTGTGCTGGCAGCTCGGCCAACTCCTCCACGCCTCGGCTCACCGTCTTTTCACTACAGCCCAGCAACTCAGCGATGTAGCTCTGCCCGCCGTGCCCCAGTTTCAGAGCCTCAACCGCCGCATAGCGACGGCGATCTTTTTCGGAGAGCGTGGCGTAATACTTCTTCATCGCTTGTTCAATCTCAAGAGGATAGGGTTGCATCATTCCGCTCCAAATCAAGTCGGCAGGTCTTCCGGCTTCTGTGAAGCGTAACTCTTTGAACGAGACAAAGCAAGCACGAACATGTGCAAGTGCAAACCGGACAATTGATTAATTCTCATTCCTAATGTTTGCCGCTGGTGGGTGCCAGCCGCAGGAAAAAGACCTTCGCATTACGCTGGATGACCGGCCCATGCCGGCGCTCGTGTCCGTAACCAGGGAAAGCTGTACTAACGGCGGCGCAGACCTGTTCCTGGTTTTTTCGGCCGTCAACGCTCCACAGGGAGAACCGGTGGATGCTGAAACCGATTTCCGATTGAGCATCCAGTTTGACGACGTCTCGAAAATTCCCTTGGGCCAGCCAATGGACGTGGCCAACAATCCACCAAATCTCCATCTTTCCGCCTTGGTGACAGCTTTTCACGCGCCGCCTCTCGAGCCGCTCACATCCTTCAATGGTTCGGCCAGCGGTGTGATCACCATCTCAGCCCTGTCCTCAGAGCAGGTTGACGGCTCCGCCGTGCTCACATTCGTGGATCGGCAGGATGAATCTACCCAATGGGGTCAGAATAGACTGGTACAGAAGGCCCTGGTGTTCGACGTGACGTTCACCGACCTGGCAATCAACCCGAGCTGTATCCCGGCGCCGGACACCTACCAGGGAATTCCCCTACCAACAACCGAGCCTGACGAAAAAAGCGCGGGGACGCCGCCGGTATGGCTCATCCTTCAGGGCCAAGCCATCCCCGGCACACCCCTGGCCTTTTCCCTCTCTACCGGGAAGAGCGGAGAACATGGAGAACTGGAGGGAGCCAAGCTGGAAACCGCCGCTTTCCCGGCTGGCCAGCCGGTCTCCATCGTCACACCAGCTTCGGTCACGGTTATTCAGGCCCGGTTGGTGGATGAGGTCCCGCTGTTTGGACCCACGGCGCGCGGCCTAAAAGCTGAAGGCAAAAGTGAGGGCGGTGTGAGCGTCTTTACGCTGGAACAAAGCGGTTACAGCCAGGGACAGTTCCTGCGGGTTCGGCTCGAGTTTGGAGGCCTGGTGTCCGGCTATGCCGACTATGTCTGGCGCGGCGGTTGGGCGGACACAAGGCGGAGGTGTATCCGCAGGTGTGATAGGCGTGGGGGTGATTAGGCCACTGCCGCTGGTCGGGACGAGTTGCCAGGCATAGTCGGCATGGCCGGACACCAGGCCTCCAAACT
>DATBWB010000095.1 GCA_036514995.1 Candidatus Acidiferrales bacterium | reverse complement strand
TGTTCACGTCACCGATCTCATTGATACCGACGGAACCCATTATCGAGGCCAGATTTTCTGGGATTTGTCGCACGAGTGCATCAACCGCATGGTGCTGGGAATGAGCGGTGAAGCGAAACGCTACAACATCGCCGTACTGGCGCTCAATCCCGGCTTTATGCGCACCGAGCGAGTGCTGATGCACATGAAAACGGAAGAGATGAAGAAGGCCTACCACTTTGATAAGAGCGAATCCCCTGAGTACATCGGGCGCGCTGTTGCGGCTCTCGCCGCCGATGCGAAGGCGTTCGAGAAAACCGGCAGGCTTTTGCACGTGGCCGATTTAGCTCGAGAGTACGGGTTTACCGATATTAACGGCAGGTACATTCCCAGGTTCGACCCTCACCACTGACCCCCTCGTTTGCAAACGCATAACAAACGCGTACATGAGGCGAGTGGCAGGGTTCAGCGCTGAGCGACCGTTGCTTCGGTTACCACCAGCTTGCCGTTCATGGCCATGTGTTCGTCGCTGCACCATATCGTGCAGGCAAAGGGGAAGATGCCGGGGCGGGTGGGCGTGAACTCGATGATTTGAACCTGTCCGGGCTTGATTTCCGGGATGCCCACGCCCAGTTCAGGGATGGCAAAGCCGTGGCTGACGGTTTCCGCGTTTTTGATCCGCAGCCGCACGGGCTTGCCGGCGACAACCGTGATCTCTCGCGGCTGAAAGTTTCCGTTCAAAGGCGCATAAGTAACGATGTCGATGGTATCGAGCTTCCGAGAACGGTGGCGTTCATAGGTTAGCGCGCCGAAATAGGTGAAGACTGTCGTAGCGAGCACGAGCACCCACGCCAGCATGCTCGACCACTTCAGGTTCCTCAGAATCTTCATCGCTCTCTCCCTCAAGTCTAGTGCCGTTCCAACTTAATGAGCCTATACATCTCGACCCTGTATGATCAATAAAGCATGCCGTGTGACTTGCGGAAAATGGCCCCAAATAGTTGGAACGGCACTAGCCAATGAACAGCCACAGCAGCGCCCCCGTGGCCAGCGTCAAAAACAGCGCCACCGGGAGCAACCCTCGACCAGCCTGGGCTTCGCTGGGATAGGTTTGCCGGGCGAGCCGGTAGGCAAAGTCGAGCGAGAACAGCAGCCCCACCAGCAAGCAGACGGCTTGAATCCAGGGCATGATCCCTGTCCAGAACGGTGTCCATGGGAAGTGAGCGGTGCCAAACAAGTCCCAGCCCCAGGCAAACGGGTCGGAGAGGATGTGGAGCACGTAGCTGCTGTTGGGGAGCAAGATGCCGAAGCTGAACGCGATCCACGCCACCAACCCCAGCGGCACCAGCGTATAGGAAAAATTGATGTAAGCCTTCTTGAGCGGCACCTCGGGGGCACGCGCCATCCGCCGCGACCACCAGATGAACCCCAAGAAGATGGCCGGGATCACAGCCAGGTTGAACAACGAGTGCACGCCGATAAATGTCAGGTAACCGCCCCAGGTGGCCGCGTTGGTCCAGTCTTTCAGCGCTCCCCAGGGGCCTTGCATCACCAGGAAGAAAAAGATGGAGATGCCGAGCATGATGAAGGCCTTCCAGGATTCATCGAGCCGCCGGTTGTCGTCCACCAGCAGATCGGTGCCGGGCGGGCGCAGGTTCAGGGCCATGTTGTCGTACTCGCAGGTCTTGAAGCACTCGAAGCACATGCCGCAGTAGGTGTTGCGCTTGAAGGTATAGGGCAGCAGCATCCAGGGACAACCGTAGCCGCACTCGTTCCCCACCACGCAGCCCTTGTTCTTGTGCCCCTTGCAGATGTTCGGGTCTTTCACGCGCACTTCGGTGATGGCGAAGTTTGAATAGAGTCCCTGGAAGCCGCTGACCGGGCAGACGTACAGGCAGAAGGCGCGCTTGTGGTAGATCATCGAGAGGACGACGTCCAGGGCAATGATGACGCCAAGCAGGATGAACGTGGCAATGGGCCGGGTGGTGATGAAGCCGGTGGTGAACGTGGTGGCCAGAAACAGGAAGTTCATGATCCACATATTGCTGAGCGATTTCGGCCAGCGCTTCTTCAGGCCGATGAAGAAGTTGCCTTTCTTGTCGTGACGCACGCCCAGCAGGGTCAGCCGCTGCAGCCATTCGCCCAGCACCGGCAGCGGACACCCCGTGCACCAGGCCCGCGAACCGCCCGGCACCAGCACCATCATCAGAACCACCCACCAGACGATCCACACGATCATGATGCCGAAGTTGTAGTTCCCCGGCGCAGTGCCCCCGTAGTAACCCGCCATCAGAATGACGGTGAAGATGAACAGGTTGACGACGATGGGGATGAAAGGCATCCAGCGGCTCTTCAACAGGGCGCGCACCCAGCCGTACCGGGTCAGTTCCAGCCGCCAGTCCACGGGCATGAATCCCAGAATCCGATCGGTGTGAAACATCCGTTCCCTCCCGCTCAGCCCTTTTCGGCGTACTCGCGGATCTTGTTCAACAGGCGAATTTCGTGGTCGTCTTCGGTATCAGCCAGCTCCCGGTAGAGCGCGCGCAGCGCCTCGTCGCCGGTCCGGGCGGCCAGTTGCCGGTAGAAATCCCGCGCCTCGCGCTCAGCGCGCAGGCCCACTTCGAGAGCCCCGCGCATGGAAAGGCCCTCGTAGATGAACAGCTCGCCGTGTTCGATGATGGGAGCTTCGATGGGTTGCTGGATATCCTCGGGCTGCAGCGCGAGCGTCTCCGGGCCATAGCGCTCGCGGTAGCGCGCCTCGAGTTCGGTCTTGTGCCCCCGCTCCTCGGCGCCCATCTCGCGGAAGATGGCTAGGGTTTCAGGGTCGTAATCGCGGAACATGACGGCGAAGTTTTCGTAGATCTCGGCGTTGCGGTCTTCGATAGCGACGGCGACCCAGAGGGCTTCTTGCGGGCTCAGGCTCGATGGGGAAGATTCTGCAAGAGCTGGTGCGGAAGGGGCTGCTCGCGTCGCGGCGCGGGCCGGGCGGCGGGTTCCGCCTGGCGCGTCGCCCCCAACTGATCACCCTGCGGGACATCGTCGCTGCCGTCGATGGGCTGGACCATTTCCTGGAATGTGCGGTGGGCCTGGAACGCTGCGCCGACGATGCCCCCTGCCCGCTGCACCACACCTGGAAGGGATTGCGCGGCCGGATCCTGAGCTATCTGGAGACGACCAGCGTGGCCGAGATGGCCCGAGCCGTGGCCCGCAAAAAAGAATTGGTGCGGCGAAAAGGTCGGCGCAAGGCCTGACTCTCAGGCCGGCTGGCGCCGCGGCTCCCTCCAGCGACTACTTCTGACCAGGTTCCCCGGGGCGCAACAGCCGAATCAGTGACCACATGCTCTGTTCAAGGGCCCGATGGAGATCGAGGAAAGCTCGGTCATCCACTTTGATCCGGCCGTCCAGGACATCCTGCCGAATCTCGGACAATATCGAAGTGGCGCGTCTCAAGCGGGCTCGAGCCAGCACACGAGGGAGGCTTTCTTCTTCCCGGCCTGTTTTGCTTTCTTCGGTCAGAAAGGTAATCCAAAGGATCGAGCGTAGGGCGTCAACAGCCTCCTTCACGCCTTCCAACTCTTCCAGTTCGATGGTCTTTGCTGCCAGCTTTGCCTCCACAGTGCCAAGCCGCTCTTGAAGTAGCCTTACCGATGCTAAGAGTTCAGGGTGTTCCATGCACAAGCCTCCGTTGTCCTGGTGGCTGATCCACAACTGAGGGTGGGGCACAAACAGCGAGCACAGAATGGTACGTCGGCCTCAAATTCGGAACTTCGCAGTCCCATGTCGTTTTGGAATTCAAGCGCGTGGGCTTGCCGCATCCGGGAGAGTCCGACGATGTGCACCAGCGCCTTCTGGATCAAAGACGCCGGCCCGAGTGCCGGATTCGCCACCGTAAAGAATGCGAACAGCGCCTGGTTGCCCTTGCCAGCGAGACGGAAGGGGGGCTTGTCCGCCGGACTGAAGGCGGGGTGGCGCAGGGCATCCCACTTCGGGCAGGCATCGGCCACGGCGGGATTGTTCTGTTGGGAACTTTTCTTGCCCGGCCGAACAGCCTGTGCCCGAAAAGTTGCATCGGAGGGAAAGAAGGGGCTTTTCCCCAGGGTGGGATTCGAGCACAATAGAGCCACCTCCGCAGCGCCAACCAGGAGGCAAGAGTGAAAAGCACGAAGAGCGGACTAGGTGTGATTCTTTCCGTCCTGCTGGCCTTTCCGATCTCAGTGTGGATAGCGCCGGCGCAAGCAGCCGAGTACACCGTGCCGCAGGGCACGCAGATGCGGCTGATCTTGCAAAATAGCCTGAACACAAAGACTGCCCAGGAACATGACCAGTTCACCGCTACGCTGGCCGAATCGGTCCGGGTGGGGGATCGCGTGATTTTCCCGGCCGGATCAACCGTCAAAGGCGAGGTAACGCTCGTCGAGCGGGCCAAGCGCTTGTCGCCCTTTCGCAGCAAGGCTGCGCTCCATCTTCGCTTTGAGGTGGTTCACACGCCGGCCGGGCGCGACTATCCGTTGATGGCCAGTCTCGTTTCCGTCCATGACCCCGGAAAAGACACCGAGCAAAGTTCATCCAAGGCAAAACCAAATGAGGAAGGAACGATCCAGGCAAAATCGGACGTCAAGAGGGATGTTCTGACCGGCCTGGGAGCGGCGGGTGGCGGGGCCCTGATGGGAGCGATTTTCGGTCACGTGGCGCGCGGGCTGGCTATCGGCACCGCCGGCGGGGCGGCGTACGTCCTGGCGAAGAAGGGCAGAGAAGTCGAGCTGCCTCAAGGATCAGGGATGGTCATCCGCATGGATCGCGCCTTGACGATCCCGCAGTAAACCAGATCCCGGGTTGCTGCCTGGCCGGGGCGAACGGACTTCGCCGGCCCGCCGCGGGTCGCGGCGAGGGTGCACTTCCGTGCGAGCGCGACGAGCGGCCGGTCTGCCATTCCTGGCAGCCAGGCAGGCGTCTCGCATCCCCGGGACCTGCCCCGGTGGGCGGGCAAGAGTGTCTTCTATCAGGGCAAGGAGAACGTGAGTTTGCTGGTGGAGACGTTGTCCAGGCGATCGGACAGGCGCAGCGCCACCGTGTGCTCCCCCGGAGCGACAGGCTTCATCTCGAAGGCGTAACTCTCTTGCGGCGAATCGGTGGCGGCGCCTTCCGGCACGAGCTCGAGCCAATCGCCGGCGTCGAGGCTGTATTGAGCGAGTTTAATGGGAGAATAGGAATCGCGGGCGTCAAAGAGGATTTTGATGCCCGTTTTTGTTTTTTCGTAGCGAAGGTTCAGGACTGCCGGTGGAGTGTTGTCAATTTCAAATCGGTCGCTTAACTTTTCTGCCCTCAAAGCCAGTTCCGGGGGATTCGAAGGGGAATCGGAGGCGACAAGTTTGAGGTAGTAGGCCCCGTCCGCCATGGTGGTGCTGTCCCAGGCATAAAACTTTTCGGTGAGCTTGTCCTTCAAGAGCTTCCAATTCTTCTCGCCCTCGCCCCGATAATAGATCGAAAAGATAAGGTCATCCTCGTTGTCGTCGTGAGCGCTCCAGAGCACGCTTTGCGTGCCCTTCTGAGGCACCGCCTGGGGCGGCACTTCAAAACGCGGGGCGTTTGGTTGCTCTTGCTTTTTTCGTGTCGATCCTGGTCCGCCGCCTTCGGGGAAAGAGAGTTGAGCGGAGGGCGGCTGCGCTTGCACGGGAAAGCCTTGCACTTTGATGCCCGGCGCCTGCACCGCAATGCTGTCCATTTGGGGAGCGACGTTGCGAGGGAGGTAGGCCAACTCGACCCAGGAGAGCGATGGAGTCTTGCCGGCGCGCGACTTGAAGACAGCTTTCCACTGGATGAACCGCGCCTTTGGACTCGAGATGACTTCGCCGGTCGCCCGGCTGAATGGCCCCGCCCAGGCGCTCCAGTTGTTCTCCGGATTAGAAGTGTTGCCGCTGCGAGTGAAGAAGGTCACTCCGGAGTCGGTGGCGCCGTTATCGCCCCACCATCGGATTTGACCCCATTGAGAAAAGATTTTGGCGTCAAATACCTGCGAGGTCAGGCTGCCCTCGATTTCGTATTCCGGGTCAAGCTCGAAGATTTTGCCGGGATTGGCTGTGCAGAGATAGATTTTGCCTTCACCGGTGTTGACAAGCCCGGTTACCTGGGCGGCGGAAGTCTTGGCAAGATTTTGGAAAAGATCTTCTGATTCGACCGCGACAATTCCCCCGCGATTGCCGGTGGCCACCAGCACGTGACCGTCGCGCCACGGCCCCAGCCCATAGACCAGGTCGTCGCGCGAGCTCCAGATTCTTTGAGGAAAACCATCGGGTGCAAGGCGATAGACATCGCTGCCGCCCGGCAGGGCGGGGAAGAGCGCAAAGGCGGGCCCGGCGAGAATCTGCTGGGGAACGGCGGTGATGGTAGCCTGGCCGGTCGAGGGAACCACTACCGTGGTGCTGATGGCGGGCCCGCCGGGAATGGTAGGAATCATGCCCGGGATGGCGAGAACTTTTGCTTTCTCGCCCATGGCCCCGGCATAGATGTTTCCGGCGCGGTCCACGGCCAGCGCTGAGATTTCCTTCTTGGGTGCCTCGTAGAGGACAAAGCCCTGGCCGGCGGGCGTAACTCGGAGGATCAGACCGTTGGGCTCCGTTCCAGCCAGCAGGTATCCCTCGTGAACCCAGGCGAGCACCCGGATGTGGGTTTCCTCGCTCTTGTAGAAAGGCCCGGCCTTGCCATCGGGCTTTACGCGAAAGATCTCACCCTTGTCGCCGGTGGCGACGTAGAGGTTGCCCGAGCCGTCGAATGCCATGTCCCAGATGTACCGCGTTTTTGGATCAAAGAAGATTTCTGACTTGCCGTCAGGCTGGATGCGATAGACCTTGCCATCCGGCGAGGTCCCGGCGTAAAGGTTGTCTTTGCCGTCAATGGCCAGCGCCTGCACCGCCAGCTCCTGCGATTGAAAGACCACCGTTATTTTGCCCGCAGCATCGATCCGAAAGACCTTGGCGCTGGTGCCGCCGGCGGCGTAGAGGTTGCCGGCGGAGTCGCGCCGCACCGCCCAAAGGTAAGCCGCATCGGGAGCCGCCACTTCGCGGAATTTCGGCGCCAGGACAACCTTGCCGTCGCTCCGGACGGCGACGCCTCTGGCGGTCCCCTTGTCAAAATCGTCGTAGCTCGACTGCTTCCAGAGTCGAGTTTGCTCGGCGTGAGCAGGCAGTCCGCCGCCGGCGGGGATGCCGCCAATCATGACGGCGGCCAACAGAAGTGATTTTTTCATCGGAAGACGGCCTCGGCGAAATAGGTATGCGCGCATGCGTTCGCGGCAAAAATCCGATCCCGATTTCATTTGACGGTGATCGTGACCGATTGCAATCCGGTGACGATGCTCTCCAGGGCGACCGACCATTCAGCAAGCGCGGATTCGCGCAGGATGGTAGCGCCGCTTGGCATACGGCCCCGGTCCAGCACGTTGATTTCGGACAGGGGCACGTTGGGCAGAACCTTGTCCTGAACCAGCAAGGTCGGGCTTGGCTGCACCAGGGTGACATAAAGGCGATCATTGCGCCGCTCGCGGTTGATGACGGCAATGAGCTGCTCAAGACTTTGCAAGCGTCTTTCCAGGGCGAAGGGCATGCGGTTGAGGGTTTCGCCGTCGGAAACCAGGATGCGTAAATCGCCTTTGAACGCCTGAGGGGGAATGGTAATGGGGATCTCCCGTACAAAGCTTGCGCCGCGGTAAGGCCGGAGCATCACTCGGATGCGCAGTTCTTCGCCCGGCATCACCTCGCTCTTGTCGCTCCATGCGTTCTGAATTTCAGCCGAGAGTCGCTGGGGCAGGAACTCCACGCTCAGGTGGACGGCGGTAACGTCGGGGCTCTCAAACGGATTGTTGAATATCCGGCCAAAGAGGGCGGCAACGGAGGTAGCCACCTGAGAGGCATCCGGGCCGCCGGCATCGCCCGGGGCGAACATGTTCTCCAGCGCGATGTGGCTGTGGTTGCGCAGCTCGATGCGGCCGCGCAGTCGCAGCGTGCTGCCCTCGCCATATTCAGGATTGCCGGCAAGTCCTTGGAGCGTGCTGACCGCGACCAGCAGCGGAGTAATCTTGGGGTGCTGCGCCACTCGAATGTGAAGCGCCTTCTCAAAACGCGGGCCGGCAAGGCGCAGTTCCACCGGGATCATCGGCGGGGCCGGTCCGAGCCGTCCGGCAAGCCCCGTCAGACGATCTTGCTCGATCGCGCCGATGGTTTCGCCCAGGTTGGCGATTTTGGTGGATGCCATGGTTGAAGCCAGCGTATAGACGAACTCCGCCCGCGCCATCGGAAGCTGGACTGCGCCGAAACCAAGCAAGGGGTGGCCAAAGGCATACACCCGATCGCCATCCACGTAGCTCACCGTGCCGGCACCATGAATCGCCAGATCGCCGCTGACAAGCACCGCGCTGATCCCATCGCCGGGTTTTACCGCTTTTGGCGCACCGGCCTGGGAGCTGGTTCCGCCCTGGACGGCTGAGAATCCGAATTGGGAAAAGTCACCCGCGAAGCGCTGCATGACCGCCCGGTCGAACCCGGCAAAAAGGAGCGGTGTCTCAATCGGAACAAGGTAGTTGCCGGCGCCGCTGCTCGCAGGGCCATAGCTTGAAGCGATGGGCTCAGGCAAAGGATAGCGGGCGGTTGCCGGCCCGGCCGCTTGAGGCGCTTCGCCGCCGGCCCGAAGCAATTGTTCGATGGGCGTGATGCCGGCCAGAGCTTCTTTGGCGAAGATGCCCAGGCGAAGAGAAAGGGCGCCGACAATCTTGCCGTCCACGTAAACCGGGCTTCCGCTCATGCCCCCGGCCACGCCGGTAAAATCCATGCGCGGTCCGCTGAGCCGGCTCAGGATGATGTGCTGCTTCGGACCCAGCAAATTCTCGAGCACGGCCAGGATTTCAACATCAAAGGCTTCCACCTTGTCGGCTTCAAACACGGTGTAGCCGACGCCCTTCATACCGGGCCGGACTTTATCGAGCGGGAGTATCTCAGTGGCCCCAGCCGGCGCGGCGGCCAGGAAGAGGATGGCACAAGCTACGAGGGAACGAAGCATGAACTCCTGCGACCGCTCCTGTCGATGCCTGCCCAGCGCCACCCTCCACGCCCATCGGATGGATGCGCATGCGCGTCCGGAGCGACCTGCGCAAACCGGCATCATAGCGTAGGCAGAGCAGGGAATCAAACGAGCCTCTGCGTTGACAAGCCAGGAACCCTCGGATAGGCTGGGGAACTTTGTTGAGCCCCAGGAGGCTGACTGAATGGCTCGCTATTTGGTGACGGGAGGGGCTGGCTTTATTGGATCTTCCATCGTTGAGGAATTGGTTCAGCGCGGCGAATCGGTCCGCATGATTGACAACCTTTCGAGCGGAAAGCGCGCCAACCTGGAAGCAATACTTGACAAAGTGGAACTGATGGTTGCTGATATTTGCGATGGTGAAGCCATGAAACGGGCCTGCCAGGGCGTGGATTTTGTGATTCACCTGGCAGCGTTGACTTCCGTTCCCCGATCCGTGGCTGATCCAGACACCACCCACCGGGTCAACGCCACCGGCACATTGGGGGTTCTGCTGGCGGCGCGCGATGCCAAGGTTCGCCGGCTGGTCTATGCGGCTTCTTCCTCGGCCTATGGCGACACCAAGACCTTGCCCAAGGTGGAGACCATGCCGCCGGTGCCCATTTCGCCCTACGGCGTTGCCAAATACGCGGGCGAGCTCTACTGCCAGGTTTTTTCGCGGGTGTATGGTCTGGAGGCGGTGGCTTTGCGCTATTTCAACATTTTTGGCCCGCGGCAGGACCCCTCTTCGCCTTACTCGGCGGTGCTTTCGAAGTTTATTACTGCGGTGCTGAAGGATGAGCCGCCGGTGGTTTATGGCGACGGCAATCAAACTCGCGACTTCACCTACGTCGCCAACGCGGTGGATGCCACCTTGCGCGCTTCCACTGCTCCCGGCACGATGGCCGGAGAGGTCTTCAACGTGGGCACGGGCGGGCGCCATTCGCTGAACGAGACGCTTGAGATTCTGGCGCAGATCTCCGAGAGGAAGATTAGCGCGAAATATGAGGCCGAGCGGCCGGGGGACATCCGTGATTCGCTGGCCGATATTTCGAAGGGGCGCCGGCTGCTCGGCTACGAGCCGGCAGTGGACTTTGAAAAAGGCCTGCGCCTTACTTACGATTGGTACAAGAACAACCTTAAAGCCTTGGCCTGGTAACCGAGCCGGTACGCGCTGGCCCGATGCGCGCTCGCTCGAGAAACAATGCGCAGGCCTTGCCGGCAAACGGCCCATGCCACGCTCGCGCCGGGCGTTTCCTTCCGGATCCCGCAGGGACGTATGCACTCCGAGCCGAAGAGCACCCAGGTCATCTATCCCGCCAGGCGAATCCTCGGCAGTCTTGACCTGCCGGGGGACAAGTCTATCTCGCACCGCTACGCCATACTAGCCGCTCTGGCCGAGGGAAAAAGCGAGATCGAGCATTTCTCCTCGAGCCGCGATTGCCAATCCACATTGAACTGCCTCCATGCGCTGGGAGTCCCTTGGAGCAGGGAAGGCGATCGAGTGGCGATCGAAGGGGTCGGGCTCGGTGGCTTGCGAGCCGCCATCCTATCGGGGCGAGCGCCGCCGGTGAGGCTCGATGCCGAAAATTCCGGCACCACGATGCGGCTCCTGGCCGGCGTCCTATCGGGGCAGCCGTTTGATTCGGCGATCGTTGGCGATGCATCGCTCAGCCGGCGGCCGATGGGGCGAGTGATCGAACCCTTGGCGCAAATGGGCGCTTCCATCCGGGCACGGGAAGGAAATTTCGCGCCGCTTGAAATCTTCGGGCGTCCTCTGCACCCCATTCGCTACGCCTTGCCCATAGCCTCCGCCCAGGTAAAGTCCGCCATTCTGCTGGCTGGCTTGTTCTGCGACGGCGAGACGGTTGTGGAGGAGCCGGTGCCGACGCGCGATCACCTTGAAATTGCCTGGCAGCAGTTCGGCGGCAAGATTCAAAGGAGAGGAGGCACGATCGCGGTAGCCGGCCGCGCTCGTTTGCTCGGCCGGAAACTCTCTTGCCCGGCTGATCTTTCGTCCGCGATTTTTTTCGTCGTGGCGGGGCTGTTGTTACCGGACACCAATCTGGTTCTGCACAATGTGGGGCTGAATCCCACGCGCACGGCGGTGCTCGATTTCTTGGCCCAGATGGGGGCGGCGGTGCGCATCATGACGCTTGGCGAAGAAAATGGCGAGCTTGCCGGCGACCTTCATGTTTCGGCTGGTCCCATCATGCGCGGTGGCGTGATTGAAGGGAAAATGGTTCCCGCGATGATTGACGAGCTGCCGGCATTGGCGGTGCTGGGAACAGCGGCCGAGCAGGGCATCGAGATTAGAGACGCGCAGGAGCTGCGCGTGAAAGAGAGCGACCGGATTGCGTTGCTCGCGTCGAATCTCCGTCGCATGGGCGCCAGCGTGGAAGAACGTCCGGACGGCCTCAAGGTGCCGGGAAAACAGCGACTGCGCGGCGCGGAGATTGACCCTCAAGGCGACCATCGCCTGGCGATGGCCTTTGCCGTCGCGGCCCTGGCCGCCGACGGCCCCACTACCATTCTGGGCAGCGAGTGCGCCGACGTTTCGTTCCCGGGCTTCTACGAGAGTTTGGAAAAAGTTGTGGAACGCGGATGAGAACAGACGACGTAGCGCCGGCCTCTGGCCGGCATTCTTCTCTAGGTCTCGCCTTCTTTGCGGAGGCGGATGGTGCCGTAGGTGGTGCTCAAGGAGATCTGGGGGCCGCGAGTGCCGACGCGGCCGGTCAGAGTTGTTGTTGCGCCGCTTTTGGAGAGCTTGAGGTTTTCGCCGGAAAAGTCGCTCACGATTTCTCCGTTCGAACGCGCGACGGCATTGATCTGGAAGGAGCTGTTGACAGGCAGAACGAGCTCAATGTCGCCGGATTCGTTCGTCACCTGAATATCCTGTTGGAGGGATTGGTGAGGGGTAAGACGAATATCGCCCCTGCGATTTTGAATCTGGAGCCGCCCGTCAAAATCTTCGACCTCAATGTCTTTGTTGTGGGTGACAAGATTCACGGCTCCTTCAGGCTTGATGAGGCGCAGGTCGCCGGAATCCATTTGCAGCGCGCCGCGGATGCGCTCGGAGGAGAGATCGGTGCGGCTGGAAAGGAAGTGGGTCAGCTTCGAGACATTTTTGATCTTGATCTCGCCAAAGAATTCGCCCTGGATGTTCACTTCACCCGCGATGTCGGCCAGGTCCAACTCATCGCCGCGCCCGGCAATGCGAAGGTTGCCTTCCAAATTGGCCGCCCGAATCGAGCCTCGAGATTGATCCACTTCGGTCTTGCCCTTGATCGCCTGCAATTCCACGTCGCCAAACCTTGAACTGAGACGGATCGCCCCGTGAATCCCGTTGATACGGATGTCGCCTCGATGGGCTGAGAGTTGCAAATCGGTTCTGACGGGAACCGTAACCTCGAGGTCCACGCGCTTCACGCGCCCGTGCCCGCCGGTGTCAAACTCGGGCCGGATTTCGAGCCCGGCCGGCGTCTCGATAACGCCCATGTGCACCTGATCCGCCAATCGTTTGGCCTCTTCTTCTCGATCCGCCCCGATGCGCTTTCGGGCGACCACTCGCACTTCCGCTGCTTCGCCGGCGCGGATGACGAGCTCCCCCTGCGGGCTTGAGATCGTTACGGCGGCGCCTGCCTTGAGCGGCTGCGTAACCTGCTCGGTGAAGTCAAAGGTATCGCGGTAAACGTTGAGGTCGCTCAGATCAATCTTCCAGCCGCGGCGCACCCAGTCGCTGCGGTAATAGTGCGCAGCAGCAAGTCCCAACAGGATGAGAAAGACGATTGCAAAAATCTCCCCACCAGTAATGACGGGGCCGGGGGCGCCGCGACGAAGGAAATATTCGAGCAGCCGGATGGCGCCAAGCGCGATCAGAAGGACGGGCCAATACTGGCCAAAGAATTGGCCGATCGGCAATTCCGGGTGTGCCCGCTTGATGAGCACGAAAGCACCCGCGCCGATAAGAAAGAGCGGCCAGAAGAGAGACCCGCGGCGAACCTGGCCGTTGCTCATTGCCGGTCTCCTTGACTCGAACCGGAGATGTGACCCGTTCGCGGCGCGAGATTTTCAAACAGTTTGAGCAGGCCGAGGGCAATAATCAAAATGGGCCAGAGGTCCTCGAAGCCATAGCGGTGGCTGAATTGGCCGACCAGGAAGAGGACCCCGGCAACAATGAAAAGGATCGGCCACGTGAGCGAGCTGACCGTGCAACAAGGGCAGGTGCAACGTGTCTCGGCCATGGCTGCCTCCTTATTGCCCACCCGGGCTCATGCGCTTGATGAGCAGGAACACACCGAGAAGAATCAGGGCCACCGGCCAAAAGTGAAACAGGCGGTCGAAAATGCCGAGGCTCTGCAAGAGAAAGAGCACACCGATGCCGATCAGAATGATCGGGCCGGTGGGAAACCGACCGGCTGCGACAGTGCCCCCGAGCGCCCAATCATCGGCGACCGGCATCCCGGCGCACTTCGCCTTGGCTGTCCGATAGGCGTCCACGACCATGTAAACGATGAAACCGGATAGGCCCAGGCCAAGGATGACAGCAATCCCCTCGCTGGGCCCCTGGCTCAAAAGGGCGATGATCCCGCCGAAAATCAAGATGTGAACCAGCCCCTTCAAGTATTGCCCGTTGTAAATGGCGCCGACACCGGGAATGAAACTGAGACCAAGGGCGAGGCCGGGATTGGGTGCCCCGGGGACAGCTGGGGCCGGCGTGGGAAGTGGTGGCCGGGGAGCAAGTACGGTAGCGGCCAAACAATCTTCGCAATAAATGACGCCGCGCACGTCGCGCTTGCACTCCTCACAGAGGGCCTTGCCGCAACTGCGGCAGTACCTGACCGCTTCCACGTCGTTATGAATCGCGCACTTCATTGAGCACTCCTTTGGGCAGCCGAATAGAGCGCCAGGAGTTGCTGGCTGCCGCCTACGCCGGAATTGCGTTCGCGTGGCTTGGGTTTGGTTTCCGGCTGCGGCTGGGCAGGAACGGCAGATTCCGGCTGGGTAATCTGCAGCCGCGACTGGATTTCGTAAACCACCCTCAAGTCACTGACGAACTTGGCCCCACGGGCGTAGGCAAGGTGCAAGTGGCGATTGACGTTACGATAGACTTGCGCCGGATGGAGGTCGGCTGCCCGCAAATCACGCGGGGAGACGCCCAGAGCGTGAAAGACGAACGTCGCGGAGAGCAAAGCCGCCGCCAGGCTCATGCCGAAGCGAGGTTCCAGGACCGGACGCATCCAACCGAGCCATCTCACCGGGCGCAACCAACCAAAGCCTTCCGGTTGACGACGTGGACCAAGCGTTTCCGTCAGGATCCTCTCGACCAGACGGGGCGGCGCCTCAGCCATTTCCATGGCGTGGAGCGCCTCGATGGCCGATCCCGCCTGATTGAGTAGAAGTTGGCAGCGCAAGCAGCTTTCCTGATGCTCGGCCAGGGAAGCCCGGTCAGCCGCGGAAAGCCGACCTTCCAGGTATTCGCTCAGCCCAGTCTCGAATTGTTCACAGCTCGAAGGCATCTCGTTAGCCTCTAACCCTCTATACGCTTTCCTACGCCCATTTGTTGCAAGACCCGTGCCAGTTCAATTCGTCCCCGATTGATCCGTGATTTGACCGTACCCTCGGGGATGTCCAAAACCCTTTGAATTTCAACGTATTCCAGGCCCTGTAAGTCCCTTAGAATCACAGCTTCACGGAGGTCAGGCGAGAGTCGAGCGAGGGCCCTTTGCACCTTTTCACTGAGCTCAGCTCGGCTGGCAAAAAGTTCGGGCGACGCCGCGTCACTCTCCTTCTGCTCGACTCCCTCCAACTGATCTTCAAGCGAGTCCGTGATCCGATCTTTCTTGGTCCGGCGATAATGGTCAATGAGAAGATTTCGAGTCACCCGCATGAGCCAGGTGGTCAGGTTGCCTTCTGCCGCGCGGTACGTTTTGAGCGTTCGATAGACGCGGAGAAAAACGTCCTGAGAAAGGTCTTCAGCCTCCGCCCGGCTGCTGGTGAAGCGATAGCAAAGATTGAAAACGCGCTGGGTGTGCCGCCGGACGATTTCCTCCCAGGCAATGTCGTCGCCCTTCAAGCAACGTTCCACCAGCTCCGTGTCGGTGTACAACCGTGGCTCCTTGGGGCGGACGGATGAAACCCGGATGGGTAACGCAAGGACGCTCCCGCAAGTTCCGGCAAGCCCGCCTATCGGGAAGGCGGGCAAGCTGGCATGGTAATACCATGCTCCGAACGAGGCAATGCCTTGGCCCGCGGCAGCCCGCCGCGGCGGGGCGTTTCCCGGTCTGTAGCGTGGCGGATTGTTAGGATATGCCCGGGGGTTGCGACCTGTTGGCTTGGCAAAGGCGGCAGCGCTGCGGGCGACGAATGAGGGAGGTGTCGCGTGGAAAGATCGTGGCCAGGCTCCAATCCAGCGCCACCTGCAATTGCTTCTTCAGCCCTACCAGCTTCAAGAGGTGAATCGCGTTCCAGGCGAGCCAGGCAAAATAGCCCGCGAACTTGAGCCCCATCACCTGGATTACCGCATCGTTCATCCCCAGCGAGACCAGCATCCCGGCAGGTTCGAACTCAAACGCCACCAGCGTCTCCCCCTTCATCGCCCGGGCGATGTTCTCGGCCACCACCCGCCCCTGCGCCAGCGCCACCGGAGCGATGCGCGGCGACTGTTCCGGCGCGCTCTTTTCCACCACTGCGTTGTCACCGATGGCGAACACGCCTGGAAAGCCGCTCAGCTCGAGCTGCGAAGTGACGATCAGCCGCCCCGACCTGTCTTTCGCCGCGGGCAGCGATTCCGCCAGCGGATTCGCGCGCACCCCGGCCGTCCAGATAACGGCGCCGGCGCGTATTTGCTCTCTCTCGTTGACCTCGACACCCTCTGGTGTCACCCGCGTGACCTTCGCCCGTATCCGCACCTCGATGCCTTCTCGCGCCAGCTTCTGCCGGGCGCGGCGGGCAAGCGCGGGATCGACGCCGAGCAGGATGTTGTCGGCGGCTTCCAGGAGCACCAGCCGCGCTTCGCCGGCGTTGATGCCGCGATAACGGGGGACAATGTGGCGATAGACAAGGTCGCGCAGCTCGGCCACCAGCTCCACTCCGGTGTAGCCGCCACCCACCACGACCAGGGTAAGCAAGTCTCGCTTGCGAGCCGTATCCGGCTCATGGTCGGCGTGCTCGAAGAGGTCGAGCAAATGGTCGCGCAGGGCCACCGCCTCTTCCAAGCCCTTCAGCGAAAAGCAGTGCTCGGCGGCGCCCGCGGTGCCGAAGAAGTCCGTCGTGCTTCCCAGCGCCAGAACCAGGTAGTCGTAGGGGAGCAGGCCGGTGTCGAGCTGGACTTGGCGGCGGGCGAGGTCAAGGGCAGTGGCGCGAGCCCGCAAGAAGCCAAAGGCGCGCTGGCGGCGGATGTCGCGCAGGCTCTGCACGATGTGGCGCGGCTCAATGTAGCAGGAGACAACCTGAGGGAGCAGCGGAGTGAAGAGGAAGTAGTTCTGCTCGCTGACCAGGGTGAGTTCGACCCCTGGTTCGCCCGGCAAGCGCCGCTCCAGTCCCAGCATGGCCTCGAGCCCGCCAAAGCCGGCCCCGAGCACAACAATGCGCGTCATCTCAGCCATCGAGGCATCTTCCTGCGGAAGTCTCGCGAGGTCGAGACTCGCGGGTTAGCTTTGCTGTCATCCTAGGAGCCGTTACGCGGTAAGTCAAACGTAGCCGGAGAGCCCGCCGCGGCAGGCCTGCCCGCACAGCTCGCGCCCAGCGCGGATGTGCATCCTGCGCGGCGCGGGACACGCTGAGGCGAGAGGCCGCTCCGGGGCGGACGGGGTCATCCCCCCGCCCCTTTCTCTTTTCCGCGAATCGTCCCGCTCTGGCGGGATGGTTGACACTCCCAGGCGGCTGGTATAGCTTGCGGACTTGCCTATGAGGCGCGTTTATCGGATTGCAGCCGTCATTTTGATTTGTCTGGCGATTGGCCTGATTCTTTACTACCGATACAAAACCGCTCAAACGCCCGCATGGTTTGACTGGAGGGCGTTTGTGACCTCGCTTCGCAATATCAATAAGCCAGTGCTGGCCCTTGCGTTCGTCACCATCTATGCCACCTACCTGGTGCGCTCGTTGCGCTGGCAGCAGTACGTTCGGCCCATTGCCGAGACGCGCCTCGTGAATTTGCTCGTCGCCACCGTAATCGGCTTCACCAGCCTGTTTTTGCTCGGGCGGGCGGGGGAGGTGGTGCGGCCGCTGCTGATTGCCCGGAAGGAAAACTTGCGCATGGCTTCCATGATGGGTGTCTGGCTGCTGGAACGGATTCAGGACCTGCTCTCGATCCTGCTTTGGATGGGATTGGGTTTGACGCTCGGTCGAGTTACGGCAGCGAGCGATAGTTCCGGCACGGTCATGCTTGCTCGGACGCGGCAGGCGGGTTGGTTGGCGCTGGCCGCGGTGGTAGCGGCCACGGGCCTGCTGGCGCTTTGGCGGTTCCGGAGCGCCAGCATGTCCGGCTGGCTCGACCGGAAGCTGCGTTTCCTTCCCCATCGCTGGCATCGCAAAATAAGCGATACGCTCCAATCGTTTGGAGAAGGTCTTCAATCCGTTGAGCATACCGGCAAGTTGGTCTTGACAGTCGGTTACTCGATCTTCCTGTGGCTGCTGATTTCCGGAACGTACTATATTGTCTGCCAGAGTTTCGGCGGAAACCTGGCCAGGATTACTTTTGCCGGGATTCTTCTGCTGGTGGCCATTGCCATGTTGGGCTCCACCGTGCAGATACCGGGGGTTGGCGGGGGAGTGCAGGCGGCCACGTTTATCGCTCTAACGGCGATCTTCGGCATATCGGTTGAACTGGCGGCGAGCGCGACCATCCTGATTTGGCTGCTGACGTTTGCTGCGGTCAGTCTGGTTGGCATCCCCTTGATGATTCGTGAAGGACTTTCCCTCGGGCAACTCCGGGCCATGGCCCGGGCAAGAGCAGAACTTTCCGAACCTCCCGCCGGTACGTCCTCGAGAGAGCGGCCATGAAATGCCCCTTTTGCGGTTTCAATGACGACCGGGTAGTGGATTCGCGGGAGGGTCGGGAAGCGGATCGCATTCGCCGGCGGCGGGAATGTCTTCGCTGTCGGCGGCGCTTCACCACTTATGAGCGGATTGATGAAATCCCTTACATGGTGGTCAAGCGGGACGGCCGGCGAGAGAAGTTCGACCGGCAGAAAATTTTGGCCGGGCTATTGAAAGCATGCGAAAAGCGGCCGGTGAGCATGACCAAGCTGGAATCCATCGTCAACGAAGCGGAGGCATACCTGATGGAGTCGGCGGAGCGCGAGCGGCCGGCAACCGAACTGGGCGCGCTCATCATGAACCGCTTGAAAAAGCTGGATAAGGTGGCCTACGTGCGCTTCGCTTCGGTTTATCACGATTTCAAGGACGTGCGGGAATTCATGGCGGAGTTGAAGACGCTGCTCAAAGAGAAGGCAAGAAAGTAGAATCCCTGCCACGGCGCAAGCTGCGCCACCCGCGCTCGGCCTACCCGGCATTCCAAACGGCGGCATCAAATGTTTTCATCGTGGCAAACCCCAGTCGCTCGTAGAGCCGGACCGCCGGATTCGCTGCCGTAACGGTCAACGAGACGCCCGTGTAGCGGCGCCGGCGCAGCGAGAGGAAGGTCTCTGCCAGCAGCCGGGAGCCGAGACCGAAGCAGCGGTACTCGGGAATGACGCAAATTTGGGTGATGTGGCCGACGTGCTCGGCCACTCGGGAAGTCAGGATGACTCCAGCCAGCCTTTCGGTTCCGATTTCCGTGGCCACAAACGAACAGTCGGCTTGAAACATTCCGCAACCCGGGAAGATGATGATGTTCTTCAGAAACTTCAAGGCCCCTGTCTGGGTCTCATACTGGTCGTTGATCTGGCTGTCTATGTGTCCCAGATAGCTTTCCACAATCAACCCGGCGGTTTTTTCAAAATGGCGGTCACGCCAATGCTCGATCCGCAGCGAGGCAGAGACCGGCCGGGGGGATAGATCACTGCGGTGGAGAGAAAGAAGCATGAAGTTGCGGGGAAAGAGCCGAAAGCCGCGCGCGGCAAAAGCTTCCCGGTAGGAACCAACGCTGAAGGGAATCAGTTGCGCCTCGATGCGGCGCACATTGGGGGAGGCCTGGAGCGTTTCCAGGGTGTGATCGAGCAGCTTCTGTTCCACGCCGGCCGGAGCATGGCGAGGCGAAACAAACAGGTCGCCCACCAGGCCCTTGTGATCTTCATAGACAAAAAAGGAGTAGCCCACCGCGCGGCGATTCTCCATGGCGACGTAGCCGGGCAGCGTCCGGGCATCCACGAATCGTTTGATGGTCGCGACGGAGTCGTGATAGTCCCACTGGAGTTGCTCGCTCCAGGCAAGCCGTTCTTCCTCGAAGAGCGGGTCCAGTTCGCTGGCCGTCACCTGGCGAAGGTCGAGGATCTCCATGGAAGCGGACGCCCCGCCACGGCGGGGCCGGGCGATTATAGCATTCCGTCAGTCGCGCCGCTGGAAGGAGCGCGAAGCAAGGACAAACGAGGCCGATGCGAAAACCAGGAAGGCTAGCGCCTCCATCGCCACCCGCCTCGCTGAACCCAGACCAATCGTAGAAAAGCGCAGAAAGTCAACCTGCCAGGTCGTCGGGTTGAGATAAGCCGCCACCCGAAACCACGTGGGCGCGCGCTCCAGCGGATAGAACATGCTGCTGGCAAGCAGAAACACGAAATAGAAGAGCGAAACGATGGTGTTGAAAATATCATTGCGGCGGATGCGCAGGGCAAAGACCGCAAAAAAGAAGAACCAACCAGCCGTACCCGTCACGATGCCCAGGATGGTCAGGGGCAACCCCGGCCAGGCGATGGGCACCCGCAATACGGCGACGGCCAGGCCGATTGTCAGCATCCCCTGCAAGACGGCCAGCAGGATGTTGAACAGGATCTTGCCCACCAGGAACTCGCCGCGTCGAAGCGGGTAGGTCAAGAATTCATAGAAAATTCCATTGTCCCGATCCACAAAAAATGCCCAGGCCGTATTCGACGCGATCCCGATGCCGGCCATGGCCAGGACGCCGGCGAGAAAGAATGCGTTGTAGTCCACCGTAAGACCGGGGACTTCGCTGCCCAGCGCGTGGGTGAAACCCACGCCGAAAATCAGCAAGTAGCCAAGCGGCAACAGGAGATCGTAAAAAAGCCAGGTGAGATTCGTCAGGCGTATCTTGTACTCGCGGTAGAGAACCGCCAGGATGGCGCTCAACGTTCCTCCTTCACGGTGAATCCTTCAGCAGTTCGAGGAAAACGTCTTCCAGCGAGGCGCCGGCAACCTCGAATCTCAGGACATTGGCGCGCCGGGTGGCTTCCTCGACAATTTGGAGAACGGAATGTTCGCTGCCTTTGACGGTAAATTCGATACTGGTCTCCTTGAATTGGAGCCGCGGGAGGCGAAGCTGAGAGAGAAACTCGCGCAAGCTGGCATTGACTTCCTTGAGGGTGAGGACAACATCGTACATCTGGTGGGCGAGCATTTTGAGGGAAGGCAGATCCCCGTGCGCCACGATCCGGCCTCGGTTCATGATCAGGATCGTATCGCACAGCTCTTCCGCCTCGCTCAAGATCTGGGTGGTCAGGACAATCGTCCGCCCGTTCCTCGCTTCCTGCCGCAGCAGCATCAGGAAGTCGCGCTTGATGATCGGGTCCATGCCCGTGGTGGCTTCATCCAGGAAGAGAAGGGGCGTCGAGACCGTGAACATTTTGGCCACTTGAACCCGCCGGCGATACCCGCCGCTCAAGTCCTGCGCTTTTTGTTGGGCGTACTCTTCGAGGCGAAACTGATCGAGGACGCGGTCGGCGCGGCGACGGGCTTCGGCGAGAGAAAGGCCATGGAACTTGCCGAAGGTGACCAGGTTATCGCGCACCGTGAGAAAAAGCTCGATGGCGTTCTCTTGCAGGACAACGGCAATCGAGCGACGAACCGCCAGCGGTTCGCGCACCACATCGTGGCCGAGCAACCATGCCCGGCCCGAGTGGGGCAGGGTCAGCGTGGTCAGGATTTTGATGAGGGTTGTTTTGCCGGCGCCGTTGGGGCCAAGGAGGCCGAAAATCTGCCCCGGCGACACGCGAAACGTCATCCCATCCACGGCCCGGACGGGTTCACCCCGCCGCGAGCGATACTCTTTCACCACATCTTGAACCACGATGGGATCAGTCATGACGACTCGTGCCGTTCCAACCTGATGAATCTATGCATTATACCAATGTCTTCGAGAGCACCAAGGATAGCCCCGATGGAATCGGGACGTGAAGGGAGATTTGAGGATATGAGTCCCGTTCCCAATCGTTGGAACGGCACTCGCGCACTCCCCGGCGGCTGCTTCGCCGCGGCACCGAGATCTTTGTGATAAGATGCCGACGCGTCACTGGCGCGCAGGAGGCAGTAGGCGGCTCATGCCTGCGGTTCGCAATGTCCTCTCGGAGCTGCGCTATCCTACCACGTTGTGGGCCAGGCTCCTTGCCGGGGTTCTTTCCATCGTTTTTTTTGGCTTCCTTTTGCTTACCGCGGTCGTCGGCTTTTGCCTCTATCATGTCCTGATGCCGCAGAATACCAGCGAAAACATTAACCCTGCCCGGTTGATCGGCCACATCACCCCTACCGCCTTTGCCACTGCCGACGGGCTTCGCCGCGTGGGATGGTTCTTGCCGGGCGCGAAGGGTGCTCCCGTCATTGTCCTTTGCCATGGGTACGGCTCCAACCGCGGCTCAGCCTTGGCGCTGGCCACCTCGCTCCAGGAACACCGCTACAACGTTTTTCTCTTCAATTTTAGCGGCCATGGTGACAGCCCCGGAAGATACACCACCCTGGGCTTTGGCGAGGTGGAGGAGCTCGTGGGAGCGATGCGGATGCTGCTCACCCGCGACGATGTTGACCCGGAACGGGCGGCGATCTGGGGACTTTCGATGGGGGGCTACGTCGCGCTCGAAGCAGCCGGGAAGATTCCGCAAGTCAAGTTCGTGATTGCCGACTCGATCTACGCCTCGCCTTTTGACCTGATGGCCTATCAGATTGATCAGATTGGTCCGGGCACGCTGCCGCTGGTCAAACCGTACGCGATGTTGCTGTTCAAGTTGCTGAATTTTCGCTATCGTGCGCGCCCGCCGCTCACCCACGACCCTTCCCGGCTGCGTGCCGTGACAAAGCTTTTCATTGAGGGAAACGATAGCCCCGAGTTTTTCCGCATGACGCGGGCGATTTATGACGTCGCCCCTGAACCGAAACAGGAATGGGTACTGCCGCGGACGAACTACCCTACCTTGATGGACGAGGAGAAGAGAGAGTACGAGCGTCGGCTGACGGTTTTTTTCCTTCAGAACCTTCCGGTGATCCGCCGGGCGCGATAGCTACCGCTTCCAGCAGAACAATCTCTTGCGTCGGGACGACCCCACGAACATCAGCAACGCGCCAGCCGCTCAACGGCAAAAGAGGCAGCGCGCGTTGGGTGGCGAGAAGACGTATCTGCATTCCCTCGGAGGGACGGCTCGGAAGCAACCGCGGCAACCTGCCCTCCAGGTAGTACTCCAGCCCGAATTGCCAGGAGCGTGGCAGATCCGTCGCCAGATAGAGCGGCGCTTCGGGTGAAAGCGTGCCGATAACAGTGGCGAGTCGCCGGGCAGACAGGCTCGCATCAATAAGCGGCAAGACCCGACGATTCAGATAAAGAACCATGCCGCTTGCCAGCAGGACCAGCGAGATCAGGGCAAGGGCCATGCTGCTTTGCGCTTCCGATCCCGACTCCTCGGCGCCCTTGCTCGAAGGGCGGCGAGAGAGAAAAACAAGGGAAGCAACCATCGCTAGCAACACTGCCATTCCAAAGCCGATGAGGTGACCCATCTCGACCCGCAGAGCAAACTGTGCGAGCACGGATGGCGCTGCCAGCAACAGTCCAGCCAGCCCTAGACCCGCCGAGATCACAGCGGCTCTCCCGGCGCCGGAGCTGACGCCCAGGGGGATCAGTTCGCTCGCGATCAGCGCCACCAAAGGAGCTACGCAGGGAAGGATGTACCCGGGGAGCTTTGACTGGGAGAACGAGAAGAAAATGAGGGGAAAGAGAATCCAGCAAGCAAAGAACGGCCACGCTGGCGCAACCTTTCCTCCGAAGCGGAGCAAGCGGTAGAGGCGGTGAAGAGGAAACAGCACGAGCAAGATCCAGGGAAAGATCGCCAGAGGCAAAACCGCCCAAAAGAACCAGAAGGGCTGAGGATGCTTGAAGACCGGCTCCAGGTAACGGATCCAGTTGTGGTAGATGAAGAAGGCATAGAGGAAGCCCGTGCCGTGAAGCACAGTGCAGGCGAAGTACCACGGAAGGCTGATGAGAAGAAAGATCAAAAGCCCGAGTGGATGAAGCAGGGGACGAAGCAAGGCCCACTTCCTTGTGACTGCGGCCCAAAGCAGAAATGATCCCCCCGACAGAATGATGCTGACCGGGCCTTTAGCCAAAGTGGCCAGAGCGAGAAAAGCATAGAAAGCCAGGAGCCAGCGGCGCCCTCTGCCTCGGTCGGAGTCAAACAGCCAAACCGACAGGCAGAGCATGGCCAGACCGAACGTCGCCGTGAACGGCATGTCGGTGGAAGCGGCGTGGGAGAAGACGATCATCGCGAGAGAAGAAATTCCAAGAAGGAAGGCAAAGCGTCCGGAGGAGCCGCCGAAAAGCCGCGCTGTTACCCACCCGGTCGCAACCCAGAGTAGCGCCGCCAAAAAAGCGGAGGGCAGCCGAGCAGAAACTTCTGACGGCCCCATAACGCTCATGGAGATAGCAGCCAGCCAGTAATAGAGCGGCGGCTTTTCAAACCACGGCTCTCCCCAAAGGCGGGGCGTGACCCAATCGCCGCTTCGGACCATGTCGCGGGCAATGGCCGCGTAGCGAGGTTCATCGGGAGTCACAAGACCAAGAGCGCCAAGCCGGTCGAAAAAGCAGGCGCCGAGGAGGACTGCCGCCAAGGGAATGAACACGAAGCGCTTGCGCATAACGACCCGCTTCCCGACTCGGCGCAGTCTAGCAGAACTTCTTGCCAAGGTGATACCTCGAGACTCCGGTTGGCAGGCGAGGCGGTGCTGGCTGATAATGAGCCAGCATGCGTAGAGGCGTCGAATATGCGCTGGCCTGGCTGGCGCTGAAGGCACTCGGCCTGCTGCCGCGGAGGCTCGCCCGGGTAGCGGGTGCGGCCATGGGCCGGATGGTCTATTGGTTTCACCGGCGTCTCCGGCGCGTGGGAGCCTTTAACCTCGGCATCGCCTTCCCGCAGATGCCGCCGGCAGAACGCAGGCGCATTTTGAAGCGGATGTACCGCGGCCTCGGATGGATGCTGGCGGAATTCGCCCAGTTTCCCCGATGGGCGGCGGCGAAAGCCATGCCCATCCTCATCTACGACGGTTTTGAGAATTTCACCCGGGCAAGCGAAAAAGGCAAAGGGGTCATCTGCCTGACGGCTCATTTTGGCGGATGGGAGCTTTCCGCCTTTGCTCATGCCTTGTACGGCTATCCGCTTGCTTACCTCAATCGCCCGCTCGACAACCGGCGCCTCGATGGGCTCATCAATCGGTATCGGTGTCTTTCCGGATGCCGGGCCATTGACAAGAATGAATCGGCCCGCGCCATTGTGAAGTTATTGCGGGGCGGCGGAGGAGTGGGAATCCTGGCGGATCAAAACATGCAACCCGCCGAAGGCGTTTTCGTGCCGTTTTTCGGCCTCCCGGCGTGTACGACCAGCGCCATCGCAAGGATAGCGTTGAAGACGGGCGCGGCCGTGGTGCCTTCTTTCGTGCTCTGGGACTCCGCCGCGCGCCAATATAGACTCCGGTTCGAGCCGGAAGTGGAAATGATCTCGACCGGGGACGAGGAAAAGGATGCGGTGACGAATACGGCGCGGCTGGCCGCGATTCTGGAACAGCGCGTGCGCGAGTACCCGGACCATTGGCTGTGGGTTCACAAGCGATGGCACACCCGGCCGCCGGGCGAACAGCCGCTCTATCCCTTTTGAGCTTTGCATGGGTTTGCTTCTTTTGGAATGCATGGTGGAGGCCGCTATGGGCGCGACAGCGAAAGAGATTGCCGAGTACGTGGGTGCAGGGCTTGAAGGCGATCCTTCCTTGCGGATAAGCGGGATAGCCAACCCGGAAACGGCGCGCGCGGAAGATTTGATTTACGTGGAGTCGCCACGCTGGGTCGAACGAACGATGGCGTCGGCGGCGCAATGCGTCATTGCTGGCGAAGGGGTCCGGCTCACCGGCAAGACGGTCATCCGCTCGAGCCAGCCGAAGTTGGCCCTCGCCCGGGCGGCTGCTCGCTTCTTTCCTGCCAGGCCGGCGGCGGCCGAGATTCATGCCACGGCCATCATCTCGCCCGGGGCGCGACTCGGTGGGCGAGTCAGCGTGGGTCCGTTCGCAGTGATCGAAGCGAATGCTGAGGTTGGTGAGGGCAGCTCGATAGCCGCAGGGTGCTATGTCGGCGAGGGAGTTCATCTCGGTCAGGAATGCAAGCTCTACCCGAACGTGGTCATTTATGCCGGCGTTCGGCTGGGCGATCGCGTAATCGTCCACGCCGGCACCGTGATCGGCAGTGACGGTTTTGGCTACGTTTTGGATGAGGGCGCCTATCTGAAATTTCCGCAACTCGGTACCCTGGTCATCGAGGACGACGTCGAGCTAGGCAGCAATTCGACCGTAGATCGCGGGTCGCTCGGCGAGACCCGTATCGGCCGCGGAACCAAGATTGACAACCTGGTGCAGGTGGCGCACAACGTACAAATAGGCCGGCATTGCGTGATTGCCGCTCAGACGGGCATTTCCGGAAGCAGCAGCCTGGGAGAATATGTGGTCGTGGGCGGCCAGGTAGGCATCGGCGATCACGTGCGGATTGAGAACCGCGCTGTGCTCGGTGCGCAAGCCGGGATTCCATCCAACAAGATCATTCGCGGCGAGGCTACCTATTGGGGCACGCCGGCGCGGAAGATCGAGGATTTCAAGCGGCAGCATGCGGCGGCCTCTCGCCTGCCCGAACTGATGGAAGAGCTGCGCGAATTACGAAAGCAAGTGGCCGAACTCCGTGGCGGAAGGCTCTAGCCTTCCCTCCTGTTCCGTGGAGATCGGAAGATTTCCGTCAGGACATTCGCAGCCCCTCGCTTTAGAAGCCCGATACCATGAAATTGCTCGTCGTGGGTGGCCATAGCCGGAATATCGGAAAGACCTCAGTGGTTGTCGCCATCATCTCGGCTTTTCCCGAGGTCAACTGGACGGCGGCCAAGATCACGCAGTACGGCCCCGGGGTCTGCCCGATCAACGGCGAAAGCTGCGGCTGCGCCGTGGATGAGCATGCCTTTGCCATCACTGAGGAAAGCGACGCAAACGGCGCCGGTGATACCTGCCGTTTCCTTGCCGCTGGCGCCAGGCGCTCCTTCTGGGTTCGCACCAAGCGCGGACGGCTCGCCGAAGCCGTGCCCGGTCTCCGGCAGGCCTTGGCGGGAGGGGAGAACGTCATCATCGAGAGCAATAGCTTGTTGAAATTCATTCGCCCAACTCTCTACCTTGTCGTCCTTGACCCTGGCGTCGAAGATTTCAAGGCTTCCAGCCGGGAATTTCTTGACCATGCCGGCGCCTTTCTCCTGCGCTCTCCACTCGCCGGGCAATCTCCCTGGCCACCTATCCCCCCTGAACTGTTTTTCAGCAAGCCGACGTTTTTGCTCGAGGAGAACCGCTTTTTCTCTGCCGAAGTTCGGGACTTTGTAGCAGCAAAGTTTCTGGGTTCGTGCGACGCGTGAAGCGCGTCTCCCCGGCCGGCTGGCTGAGGAATGGGCGCCGGGCACAGCTTCCGGCGAATGTTCACAACAGATTAACAAAGTTTTATCCGCATCAAGAATAATATGGTTGACGATGGCGCAACAGGGTGCGGATAATCCTTATCTTGCTCGGGAATCTGTCAGGCATTAAAGCTCGTTAATCAGCTATTTCTCATGGCACACCAAGAGAAAATTCTTTTACTGCCTCAACCGCGTGGCTTTTGCGCTGGCGTCGTGCGCGCGATTGACATCGTGAAGATTGCTCTCGAAACGTTCGGCAAGCCCGTCTATGTCCGGAGAGAAATTGTCCACAACCGTCATGTGGTGGAAGAGCTGGCGCAAAGGGGCGCTATCTTTGTGGAAGGGCTCGAGGAGGTGCCGGCCGGCGCGCGGGTGATCTTCAGCGCCCATGGCGTTTCCCCCGAGGTGCGCCAGCAGGCCGTCGAGCGCCGGCTCAGAGTCATTGACGCAACCTGCCCGTTGGTGACCAAGGTCCACCTTGAAGCCATCCGTTACGCCCGCGATAACTACACGATTGTGCTCATCGGCCACCGCGATCACGACGAGGTCATTGGCACGCTCGGCGAAGCGCCGGAAAACATCCGGCTGATCTCTTCCCCGGAGCACGTGGATAGCCTCGAGGTTCCCGACCCGGAGCGGGTCGTCTTTCTCACGCAAACCACCCTCTCCCTGGACGACACCAAAGAGATTGTGGAGCGCTTGCAGCAACGTTTTCCGAAAATCCTTTCGCCCCCGGCGCAGGACATCTGCTATGCCACCCAGAACCGGCAGGTGGCGGTAAAATCCATTGCTGCCCGGGCGGATGTCATCCTGGTGGTAGGCGCCGAGAACAGCTCCAATTCGAACCGGCTTGTTGAAGTGGCCGAGAAGTCCGGCACGCGCGCCTATCTCATTCGCAGTTGGCGAGACATCCGGCCGGAATGGATTGCCCGGGCGAGCAGGATTGGCCTGACCGCTGGCGCCTCGACGCCGGAGGTTCTGGTCGAGCAGGTGGTGGTGCATCTGCGCGAGGCAGGCTTTACCCGGGTGGAAGAGATGGAAGTGGTTGAAGAAAATGTCCGTTTTGGTCTGCCGCCTGAATTGCGACATGAAGAAGTTTCCGCCGCAGCTCAGTCACCCTTTTTGATTATCTAGTGCCGTTCCAAATGGAACTACCTCGTCATAAGTGGTTTGGACGGGCGGGCATGACCAAGTTTGGCCGCAGGGGACGCAGGCAGATAAAGTGACGACGGCGCTAGTTTCATTCTGAAGCCGTGACCATGGCCGACAGCGAAAAAGTCGAACTGAGGGAGGAAACAGTATCCGGCTACGCGCCTGGGCGGCTGCCGGGCGTCCCGCTGGCGCTCGAGGAGGCCATCCACGACGCCGTGGAGGCGGCGGCGCGCCACCTTTTGGCTCTGCAAGCGAGCGACGGGCACTGGTCCGCGGAGCTGGAAGCCGATACCACCCTCGAGTCGGACTATATCCTGTTCCGCCACCTCATCGGCCGATTCACACCAACGCGCATCCAGAAGGCCGCCAACTACCTCCGACGTCATCAGCTCCCGGATGGCGGCTGGAATATCTATTTTGGCGGTCCCTCCGAACTCAACGCCACCGTCAAGGCCTACTTCGCTCTGAAGCTTGCCGGCGATTCACCGGAAGCTCCCCACATGGTTCGAGCGCGGGAACGCATTCTCGAGATGGGCGGGATCGAAAAGACCAATACCTTCACTCGCTATTATCTCTGCCTGGTCGGCGCTTGCCATTGGAAGATGGTTCCGGCAGTGCCGCCGGAGATGATTCTGCTGCCCCACTGGTTCTATCTGAACCTCTACGAGATGTCTTCCTGGTCGCGGGCCATTTTGGTTCCGCTTTCCGTTCTCTACGCCAGGAAACCTTGCTGGCCGGTGCCGGCGTCGGCCAGAGTGGACGAGCTTTTCCGCGACCCCGCCGGGCGCTCCAGTCCGCTCGGTTGGGATCGGCATCTCTGGAGTTGGAAGAATTTCTTTTTGTTTGTGGATCACCTGCTGAAACTTGTCGAGCGTAGCCGGTGGAAGCCGTTTCGAAAACGAGCGCTCAAGGAAGCCGAGCGTTGGCTGAGGACCCGCATGGAGGGATCAGACGGGCTGGCCGCGATCTTTCCGGCGATGATGAATTCCATCCTGGCTTTGATGGTCCTCGGCTACGATCGGGACCATCCGCTGACGGCGCAGCAGATTGCCGCGTTCGAACGATTGGGAATGGAAGGGGAAGACACGTTGCGGATGCAGCCGTGTTTCTCGCCAGTCTGGGACACGGCCCTTGCCGTGGCTGCCCTGGGCGAAGCCGGGTTGCCGGCCAAGCACCCGGGCATGCAAGCAGCCGCCCGGTGGCTGCTCGACAAGCAGTGTTTCGCCCGGGGAGACTGGAAGATCAACAACCGCGAAGGGGAGCCGGGAGGCTGGTGTTTCGAGTACCGGAACGATTTTTATCCAGACGTGGACGACACCGCTGCGGTTTTGCTGGCTCTCGAGAGGGTGGCGCACCCCGTCCGGTCGGCGCTGGAACGCGCCCTGCGGCGGGGCGTCCAGTGGACGCTCAGCATGCAGGGCAAGGACGGCGGCTGGGGCGCATTTGACAAGGATTGCACGAAGAACATCCTCGAAAAGGTTCCGTTTGCCGATCACAACGCCATGCTCGACCCCGAGTGCGCCGACATCACGGCCCGCATTTTGGAGTTGCTGGGCCAGGAGAACTTCCCGCTGGACAATCCGCAGGTGGTGGAGGAAGTTCTCCTGGCCCAGCAACTCCAAAATGC
>DATBWB010000094.1 GCA_036514995.1 Candidatus Acidiferrales bacterium | reverse complement strand
CCGGCGACCTCGGGTCAATCTCCTCGCATGAGCAGCAGCCCGGCCTCTTCAGCAGCGCCAGGATCCGCAAGCGCGTCGGATCAGAAATCGCCCGGAGTTGCCGGAGGAGCTGCTCTTGGTTTCGGCCGGTCGCTTTCATCGGGTGCCATTATATAGATGTCCATCTATATGTCAAGAGTCCCGATGTGAGCTTTGAATTGTTGGGGATAGGTGAAAACCAAGGAAGGATGAGGACCCGCTTCACCGCCGTCTCTTGCTTATTCGAGTTTCATGATGAACCCCGACTGAGTCGGGGGGACAGCCTGCCCTGCCTGCCCTGAGCGGAGCCGAAGGGAGCCTGTCGAAGGGCATCTCAGCGCCGATGGTTCGGTTGCGCTCACCACTAAGGATTCTTCGCCCCGACAAAGTCGGAGCTCAAAAGACATCAACCAGGCACGTGGGGCGTCCAGTACCGCCGTACCAATCCTCGCTTGCGCAATTGGTACAGCGTCCTTCCGCCGCGAGAGTATAATACCCGGCATGGCTTCCTCTCCCGCACCAGGGAAAAGTGTTCCCAGGAAGCCTGCCCCGATAGAGGCGGGGCCCGCCCTGCACCGCGATGCTACCGGGCCCGCTTTTCTCTTTACTCCCCGCCCGCGGCATGTTGAGTTTTGGGAGAGCCTCAAGGCCGTCCTCGCTCCCAGGCCAAGTGCCGGGCGCTGGGTGATCCCTGCTTTTCAAAAGGTCTGGGTGGAGGGAAAGTTCCCCGCCAGACCGATGACCTGCTCGGTGCTCTGGCACATCTGGCTGGTCACGTTTCCCTTTTTCATTGCTCCCTACATTCCCTATCACCCGAGCCCTCGACCGTCCCGAAGGCTCGGGACGCCACGCATCGAGCTAACCTGGTACGCGCCGGCGCCGAATCTTCCGGAAGTCTCGCCCGGCCCAAGCTCGCCTCTGCCAAAGAGAGAAGTAGCCCGTGGGGCCACTGCATATCATCCCCGGCAGACGATCATTTCCCGGCCGCTCAAGATCAATCACCCGCGGCAAACGCTCATTCAGCCGAGATTCCCGCCGCCACCCAAGGACATGAACGTCCACCTGCCGAACATCGTCTTGTGGCCCGTCCCGCTTCGCGGGATGCCTCGGCCAAAACTTGCCCTTGCCGGTGGCCTGAAGCTTCCCAAAGCGAGACCGCAGGTAGCGCTCCCCGAAGCCCCCAATGCCGAGCACCAGCCGGCCCCATTCAACTTGGTCCCGCAGAGCGGGATGACGAATCTTCAGCCAAGTCTTTCTCTCGAGGCTGGCCGGGTGGTTGCGCGGACGGCACAGGAAGCAGGCGGCCCGGGACCAGAAGCTCCCTCGGCCCTGGGGCCAGCCCCGATAGCATCGGGGCCAGCCGGCGGGGGACTCGATCAGTCGGCAGTGGATCGCCTCATCGCTTTGTCGGCCAACCCGGCTCCACCCTCCCCAGGGATTCAAATTCCTGAGGGCAGCTTGGGAGCCGAAATTGCCATCGGGCCGATGGGGACGAAGCCGGGCTGGCCTAGCGGCGATTCCAGGCTTAACGTTGCGACGGCCGGTGGCGGTCCGGGAGGCGCAGGGACGGGCGCAGGAACCGGATCGGGCGACGGGGCCGGCACAGATGGACCTCAAGTGCCCGGCGTGAGCATTACCGGAGGAAACGGCCCAACCAGCGTGTTCGCTTCCCTGCCAGCTCATCCGGAGCCGGCGCCGCGAGCCCCGATTCTATCGGCGCGGGCCGATATCCCGCGGCCGGAATTGCCGCCCACCGTGGATCGAGCCCAAATCAGCGAACTTGAGAAGAAAGTTTTCGGGATCAAAAAAATCTATACCCTCACCGTCAACATGCCGAACCTGACGAGCGTGTCGGGTAGCTGGATAGTGGCCTTTTCCGAGCTGAACGAGCCGGTCCAGAACCGCGCCGAGCCTCCCGAAGCCTCGGGACCGACCAGCGCCCCGCCGGCAAAAAGTCTCCGGGCGTACCTGTCCACGAACATTGCTGAGCTAGCCGGGCGCCTCGCTCCTGGCCCTGCACCGTCCGGGGGCAGGGCTGGTGCAGCCGCGGCTGAACACGCCGCCCGGCCAGCAGCGAGGCCTAGCGCCGGCGATGGCCCGGCGGATTCGCCTCGACCGGGTGGGGTACACAAGTTGACGGCGCCCTTCCCCGCGCGCAAAGTGGATCCCAAATATCCGCCCGAAATGATGCGCGAACGCATTGAGGGCGAGGTGGTGCTCTACGCCATCATCCGCAGGGATGGCAGCGTGGACTCCGTAAGAGTGATCCGAAGCCTGGATTCCCGGCTCGATGACCACGCCATGCGCGCCTTTGGCCGTTGGACGTTCGAGCCCGCGCGCGTCAATGGCGAAGCGGTGGATTTGGAAGCCCTTGTCCACATCCCGTTTCGTTATCAGCCACTTTTTTGAAAGCCGTTTAGTAATCCCGCGACTGGGGGGCAGTGCCGAGTGCCAGGTACCGAGTTTCGATTTTCGATTTTCGAATTTCGTTTTTCGAGTTTCGTTGCTATGATATTCGCTGCACGGAGAGGTGGCCGAGAGGCTGAAGGCGGCGGTTTGCTAAACCGTTGTACTGGCTAAAACCGGTACCGTGGGTTCGAATCCCACCCTCTCCGCCAGAACCTTGAATAGGAACATCGAACTTGAGCCCAATTTGCGTGAGGGGCTCAGAGGCCGTTACTCCTCTCGCCGCAGTGTCCGCAAAGCTTTCCCCAATTTCTAATCACGAATTTCTGTTGGATCGGCTGGTTGGGTCCCCTCCCGATTCCTGGAGAAGAGGAAGGCGTATTCTCCTGAAAGCCATTGAAGAAAAGACCGCAAACGCCCTGACGGCTCGTCATGAACGGCCACTCGGGACCAAGAGGAATCCGCCCGCAGCGCGAGTGGAGGCCGCGTCGAAGAATTCGGATGGACTCTTGGGTGAAAATACGCTACTTACTTTTCCACGGAAATCGGGACAATACCCGGTTTCGGGGGTGAATCATGAAACATCGGATCCTCGTGGTGGCCTTAGTGCTTGCCGTCTTTCCGCTGACGAGTCTTGTCGTCCGCGCGCAGCCTACGGGTGAAGCTCAACTGCTTACGGAGGAGAACCTGAACAAGCTTCTCCCCAGCAGTATTTTTCTGGATGGCGAGAACGCGCCGGTTCAAAAGCGCAATGCGGTGGGCACCAGGATGGGAAATGGGAAGCTGCTCATCGTGACCCTGATCGACACCTCAGGTTACAGTTCGGCATATCAGGAGAAGTATGTCGGCGTGCTCCTTACCCAGGGCGATTTGATGTTCGGCAAGAGCGAAATCAAGCCTGGAGCCTACGGTCTGGGGAGAAAGAAGAGCATGGCCGGCGCCGAGGAGTTGCATACATTTGTGCTCTACGATATCGGCGGCAATACGATCGCCGAGATTCCCGCGGAGAAGGATGAGAAACTCCGGCCCGTCAAACCAATCCAGCTCAGCGTCGGTGCGTTGCAGCCGGCCCGACTTTACTTGGGGCGATATTTCGTGGCCATCTCTTCCCGTTGAAGGACGGGCGGAGACGACGCCGTCGCAGGACTACAGCCCAGTCCTCTTCTGGGCGACAAGCGGTTCCGCACCGGGATCAGGATATCCGCCGCTGCCCGAGAGGCGTTGAGCGAACTGCAGTGACCGCGGAGAACAACCGCAAACCCGGTGCGCGGTGATATGATCACATTTGGGGGCGAATATTCTTTCGCGCACGCTTGTGGCTCTTTGGGGGGCGCATGATGAAAGCAGCGGTGGTAACGCGGCTGGGCCGGCCGGAGGTTCTTGCCCTGCGCCAGGAGCCGGACCCCGAACCGGGCGAAGGCCAGGTGAGGATTCGGGTAGCGGCGGCGGGCGTCAATTTTGCCGACATCCTTGCCCGCATGGGACTTTATCCCGGCGCGCCCAGGCCGCCCTTCATCCCCGGTCTCGAATTGAGCGGAACGATTGAGAAGATCGGCGCCGGCGTGCCGGCATCGCGAGTTGGCGAGCGCGTCCTGGCGCTGACGCACTTTGGCGCCTATGCCGAGCGGGCGGCGGTGCCGGCGGCGCAGGCGATTCCGATTCCGCAAGCCATGAGCCTCGAAGAGGCCGCAGCGTTGCCGGTGAACTATCTAACGGCCTACCACATGATCTTCCGCATGGGAAATCTCCAGCCGGGCGAGCGGGTGCTGATTCACGGGGCAGCGGGCGGGGTGGGCCTGGCCGCCATCCAGCTTGCCAAAATCGCTCAGGCAGAAATTTACGGCACGGCATCAGCATCGAAGTTTGATTTTTTGCGCCGGTTGGGAGTGACGAACCTGGTGGATTATACGAAGCAGGATTTCGAAGCCGAAATTCACCGCATGACGCGTGGCGAGGGAGTGGATCTGGCGCTGGATGCGGTGGGTGGCAAATCGTTCGCGAAGAGTTATCGCCTGCTGCGCTCGGCGGGACGCCTAGTCGTCTATGGTTTTTCAACCTCAGCCCGAGGGAAGAGTCGCAACGCCGCGCGAGCCGTGGTGGAGTTTCTTCGCACGAAGCGCCACCACCCGTTGAACTTGATGCGGGACAACAAGGCGGTCATCGGCGTGCATCTTGGCCGGATGGGGTCGCGGGCCCAAGTCCTCGCGGAAGAGCTTCAGGCCCTTTTCCGCTTTTACAATGAGGGTCGGATCCGGCCACACATCGGCAAAACCTTTCCGCTCGCCGAAGCGGCCGCTGCCCATCGCTTCATTCAAGACCGCAAAAACATCGGCAAGGTTTTGCTCAACTGCGCCGTTTGAAAAGGTTGCCAAGAGACACCACCTTCGCTACGCTCGATGCCAGTCGGGCCTCATCATCCGATAAGCCTTAAGAGGAGGTAGAAAGATGCCACGCAGAAAAATATTCTGGATCTCGCTGGCGGCCTTGATGCTCATCACCGCCCTGGTCCTGGCTGAGGCCACGGTGACCGAAGCGGTGGTTTGCACGGGCGTCGAGCAGCGCGAGCCCAAGGGAGCGGCGGAGACTTTCGATGCCGGCGTGGGGCAGCTCTTCTGCTTCACGCGCATCGAAGGAGCCGCTGGAACCACCATCAAACACGCCTGGTATTGGCGCGATGCCTTGCAGCGGGAAATTTCGCTTCCGATCGGCGGCAGCCCCTGGCGCACCTGGAGCCAGAAGAACATTCAGCCGAGCCAGACCGGGGCCTGGCGGGTGGACGTGGTTGCCGAGGATGGCGCGGTTCTGAAATCGTCAAATTTCACCGTGGGAAAGAAGTAGCTGTCCTGGTTGCTTCCCGGTGATTTTTTCCTCACAGAGATTCTTGGCCCCAAAGCCCGAACAATGGGGAGTCAGGCTGACGACCGTGGCTCCGGGGGCCAGCAAGGCGCTGAAAAAGTGTTTTCTTCTGTCATCCTGAGCGCCGCGAAGGATCTCGCTCTTCAACAAATCAATTGGTTAGGAGATTCTTCGTCGTCCCGAGGCTTCGGGACTCCTCAGAATGACAGATGGGACGAGTTCTTCAGCTCCCTGTTAGATGTCAGCTTCTAATAGAAGAGATATTTCCGCCATCTTTCTTCTTGCGAGCCAATCATGCGCATCAAGTGGCGGCTGCTATGGAGGGTGAAGGGCCGGGGTTTGCGGATGAGCCTCAAGCCAGCCTCCTCCGGCGTGCGGTCGCCCTTGAGGTTGTTGCAGGCGTAGCAGGAAGCGACCAGATTTTCCCAGGTGGAGTGGCCGCTGCGCGAACGAGGAACCACGTGGTCAAGGGTCAGCTCGGCCGAAGGGAACACGCGGCCGCAGAACTGGCAGGTGTTGCGGTCGCGCAGCAAAATGTTTTTTCGCGAGAGGGCGCGAGTCTGGTGGGGGATGTGGCGGTATTCAAGCAACCGGATGACGGACGGCACGGGAATCACCATCCTCGAGGAATGCACCACACTGTGGTTTTGCTCCTCGGTGCGAGCTACCCCCTTGAGCAGCAAGATCAAGGCGCGCCGCACGGCGGTGATATTGATCGGTTCGTAGGTGGCGTTGAGCACCAGAACCGGCGTTTGCAAGATAGCAGGTGACATGGCCCGTGTTTCCCCAATACCGTTCCCGCTAATGGGCCCGCGCGATCGTCAGCACCGCCACCGAGCGAGCCCCGGCGCGACGTAATGCCCTGGCGCAGGCATGTACCGTGGCGCCGGTCGTATAGACATCATCTACCAGTAAGATGCGAAGCTTGTCAATTGTGACGCCCGCCCGTACCGCGAAGGCTCCCCGAACGTTGATCCGGCGCTGGGCAAAGGTGAGTCCGGTCTGCGGGCGCGTCTTGCGATGGCGAAGCAGAAGGGCTTCGCGCACCGGCAAGTCGAGCTTCCCGGCCAGGGCGCCGGCCAGCATCGCCGACTGGTTGAATCCACGCTCGCGTTGGCGCGAGCGATGCAACGGCACCGGCACGATGGCGTTGATTTCGCCGAGTTCGAACTCCTCTTGCGCTGTCTGGGCGACGCGAGTTGCCAGAAAATCCTTCAGGGCTTGCACGCCACGATACTTGAAGAGCTGAATCACTTCGCCCAGCGGGCCATCGTATTCGCCGTAGCTGCGGACGCGCTCAAAGGCGTACGCTCCCACACGGCAGCGCCGGCACAGCAAGGTGCCCGAAGCGCCGGGAAGGCCGTACATTTCGCGCTCACAACCTTCACACCTCGCTTCGCGGGAGAGCGGCCGGACCGAAGCCAGACACGCGGCGCACACCGGAATGCGAGAGGCTTGAGAAAGAATTTCCTGGCAGAGTGCGCAAGGAGCGGGGAAGAGCAAACTCGAAAGACTGTCGAGAACCCCGCCCAGGACGGGGCTGACGGGGGCGAATCGACTTAGAAGATTTGCACGGAAAACGTTCCTCCGGGTGCCGTTCCAACTTCAGGCTGAGTTTTCGACAGCTTAGCACCCACGCGTGATTTCTCGCTCCAGCTCGTTGTTCCGCTCAAATAGTTGGAACGGCACGGGCAACCTACAGAAGGCCTTTCTCCTGCTTCTCCTGGCAACTGATGCAGTGCCGCGTCCAGGGTACTGCTTCCAAACGCTTCTGCTGGATCTCTTCATGGCAGGAGACACATTCGCCGAAATTCGCGGACTTCGCCCGCTTGAGCGCTTCCTCAATCAGCGCCACGATGACCCGGTCGTGGTTCGACTGCGAGAAAAGAAACTCTTTGGTGTAGGAATTGGCAGCCTTGTCGGCCAAGTCCTGGGTCGGGTCATAATCGGCTTCGCGGCCATCCTGCTCGGCCTTTGAGACCACCCGCAGCAGCTCCTCGCGCTTGATCACTAACTTCTTCTTGTAATACTCAAGCCGCTTCTTGTCCACCGGTCACTCAGACCCCCTCATTGACCTAGCCACAAAAGCGCCATTTTATGCCAAAGAGCCGACCGAGTCAAGAATGTCAGGATGGCGCTTCCCGGCAAGGGCAACGGGCATGCGACGCGCCCCGGGCGGGCTTCCCGCTTGACTTCCCGCGCCGCCTGCTCTATAAGCGGCGGGAGTCGGTTTTTCCGGGAAAATCAAGCCTTTTGGTCCGAGGTGAGCTCATGAACCTTCGCGTCTTTCGTCCTTTCGTACTTTTCCTTTTGCTTGCTGGGATGGGTCCGGGCACTCCTGCGGCGTTGGCCCAAACCTATCGCGGTCACATCGCCGGGGTAATCACTGACGCTTCCGGGGCGGTGGTGCCTGGAGCCAAAGTGACCGTTACGAATGTTAACACCGGTCTCGCGCGCGAAACCAATACCGATGCCGAGGGCTACTACGCGGTGGCGGAGCTGCCGATCGGTGAGTACAGCGTAAGCGTGGAAAAAGAGGGATTTCAGACAGCGGTGGCCAAGGGCCTTCGGGTCGGCGTGGCGGCGGAAACGCGCGCCGACATCACCCTCAGTCCCGGCGCTCTCGGGCAACGCCTCGAAGTCGAGGCTACCGTGCCGCTGGTCGAGACGAGTTCCAATGTGCTTGGCGGCACCTTCGAGACAAAGCAGGTGCTCGATCTGCCCGTGAATGGCCGCGACTTCACCAAGCTGCTCATCATGGTACCCGGCGCGCTTGGCGAGCCGAACGCCGGCGGCGACTCCCCGGGGTCGTACGGCCTTTTCAGCGCCAACGGCAACCGCGGCCGCTCGAACAACTTCCTCCTTGACGGCACGGACATGAACGACGGCTTCCGGAACCTCCCGGCGATCAACCAGGGTGGCGTCTTTGGCACGCCGGGGACCATCTTGCCGATCGAATCTATCGCCGAGTTGCGTGTGCTTTCGAATTTCGAGCCTGAGTATGGCCGGAACTCCGGCTCGGTCGTGAACATCGTCACTAAGAGCGGCACCAATGAGATTCACGGCAGCCTGTTTGAGTACTTCCGTAACGACGTGCTCAATGCGCGCAACTTCTTCAACTTCGAGCGCGACGCCTCAGGAAACCCGCTGCCCAAAGATAAATTCCGCAACAATCAGTTCGGCATCGCCGTTGGCGGACCGCTGGTGAAAGACAAGACCTTCTGGTACTTCACCTATGAAGGACAGCGGGAGAGATTGGGCATCGCGTCAGTGAATACGGTGCCCACCGACCAGGATTTTGTCGACGCGCTCACGAATTTGGATTTTGACACAAGCCTCCCGATCGCCACCAACCTGGACGTGAACCCGGTGATCCGCAACCTCTTCTCGCTCTGCGCCAGCAACGGCGGGTGCTCAGGCGGGAACGATGTTTGGCCGGCCCCCAACATCCCTGGCGCTCCGCCCGGCAGCCCCAACTCAGTGGCGAGCGCGCCGGCGTTCAACGATCTGTATAGCCTGATTTTCAAGCTCGACCATAATTTCAACGAACGCAATCAGCTTAGTGGGCGCTACTTTTTCGGAAACAGTGAACAGAGCTTCCCGCTGGGCACTGGTGGCGGCAACATCCTCCCGAACACGAACACGTTCTCACCCATTCGCACGCAACTTGTGGCGATAAGCTACGTGAGCGTCCTTTCTACCGCGCAGGTGAATGAGGCTCGGTTCGGCTGGAACCGCTACCGGAACGGTTTCTTCGCTGCTGATCGCGACGTCTTCGGCAACCCGGCCAGCTCGCTGCAACTCAATACCGGCGTCACCCGAGAACAGGATTTCGGCCTGCCGACGATCCGTGTGAGCGGCTTTGCCAGTCTGGGTTCCGCTCCCTACGCGAATCCCCGGAACCGCGTGGACACCAACTTTCACTTCATTGACAACTTTTCTTGGAAGCTGACGCGCCACGAGGTGAAGTTCGGCTACGAATTCCGTCGCACGGCGATCAGCTCCTTCTACGACACGAACTTCCGCGGCGTGCTGGCATTCGACGCGCTGGAAGACCTGCTCGCCGGGGACGTCTCGGGCGGGCGGATCGCCACCGGCAACGCGGACCGCGAGACCGAGCAAAATTCCCACGCGTTCTACATTCAGGACTCGTTCCGATGGTGGTCTAACTTCACGCTCAACTTCGGCGTGCGCTGGGATTACTACGGTGTCATCAAAGAAGCCAAGGATCGCTTCAGCATCTATGATCCGCTCGATACCGATGGCGATGGGTTCGGTCTGCGGCTCAAGCCCGACCTCTACGACAAGGATCTGAACAATTTCGCACCCCGCGCGAGTTTCGCCTGGGACGCGAGGGGCAAGGGGAAGACGGTGCTGCGCGGCGGGTTCGGCGTAGCGTACGACATCTTCTCCCACGACTTCTTCATCGGGCAGATTCCCTGGAACTGCTTCAACTGTCCGGGGATCGCGTACAACGCGGTGGGGCCGGACGCGCTTTTCCTGTCCACCTCGCCGATGTCTCCGCTGGATCCCATTGAGCCAGTATTCGATCCGACCACGACCGGCCCGGGCTCGGGAGACACCCTCGAAGTCTTCACGGTCGATAACGTTCGCACCCCTTACGTATATAATTACAACTTGAACCTTCAGCAGGAAATTTTCCGCAACGCGGTGCTGCAAATCGGTTATGTGGGTTCGAGCGGGAGGAAACTGTTCCGGTATCGCGACATCAACCAGCCCAGTCAGGCGGCCATCGACGCTTACGATCCGGTGGCGAATGACAGCAATTGCTGCGTGCTGCGGCCCTTCGATTCGGACGCGCCGATGAGCGCGGTCGCGCCGAATCAGCCGTTCTATGTCAACCAACTCGAGACCTCGGCCAATTCCAACTTCAACTCGTTGCAGGTCTCTTTCTCCCAGCGCGGGTGGCGCGGGCTGACCCAGCAGGTTTCCTACACTTGGTCGCACGCGATTGACACGGCAAGCGACGGTCAGGACTACGTGCCTAACGCCACGCAGCCAGATGACAGCACCAACCCGCGGGGTGATCGCGGCAACTCGAACTTCGACACGCGCCACCGCTTGGTCTGGTCCATGGCCTACGAGTTTCCTAAGTGGGAGGCGCTGGGCCGGCTAGGTGAAGGCTGGCAGATCAGCAGCGTGCTGACACTCATGAGCGGCCAT
>DATBWB010000093.1 GCA_036514995.1 Candidatus Acidiferrales bacterium | reverse complement strand
GGGGGGGGCCCGCCTGAGAAACTGCTCGAGCTCCTCCAGCTCTTGATTCACCGCAATCCGCAGCGCCAGAAACGTTTTTGTTGCGGGATGCAGTTTCTGCCTTCCCCTTGCTTTTTGGGCCCCCACCACAACTTGCGCCAGGCGGAGCGTGTCCCGAATCGGTCGCGCCCTCACAATCGCCCTGGCAATCCTTCTGGAATTCGTTTCCTCACCCAGCTCATACAGCAGGTCAGCCAGTTCCCTTTCGTCGGTCGTGTTGACCAGCTCGGCCGCAGTGATCTTCAGGCCCGGATCCATCCGCATATCCAGCGGCCCGGCCTCCTGAAAGGAAAACCCAAATTCGGGCCGCTCCAGTTGCAAGCTCGAAACACCCAGGTCAGCCAGTAAGCCGTCCACCGGGGGAAGTTGCAGCTCCCGGGCGACCTCGTCCACGCGACTGAACTCTGCTTGCACCAGCACTGCCCTCCCCCCGTAGCCTTGCAGTCGCTCCCGGGCAACCGCCAGCGCCCGGGGGTCTCGATCGATCCCGATCAACCTTCCCGTCGTCAGCCGGCTCAGAATCGCTTCGCTGTGGCCGCCGGTTCCCGCGGTCGCGTCCACGTAAGTCCCATCGGGCTTAACCGCCAGCCAGCCAATCACCTGCTCCAGCAAAACCGGCCTATGCCATACGACCACTACAGGCCCAGTTCGTCCAACGTCTTCTCATCATCTGTCGTGATCGGGTTCTTCTTGATCTCTTCCATAAACCGCTGGTGATTCCAGACTTCCAGATAGGTCAAGCAACCAAGGACATCAACCTCGCCTTTCATCTGCGCTGATTCGCGCAAGACCGCCGGAATCAAAACCCGCCCCTGGTTATCCATCGTCACAAGTTGGCCGAAGTAGTTGGCGCGATTCAGGAACTTACGCTTCGTCTTGTGGAAGCTGCCCAGTTGCGCCACCTTCGCCTCGATCCGGCTCCAGACTTCGTAGGGGTAAATCCGCACGTAGTCGCCGTTCAGACTGGTGACGTAAAACTGCCCGGAGTAGCCCTCTTTCATGGCCTTGAGAAAGACCACGGGAATCTTCAGTCGGCCTTTTTCGTCCACCTTCGCCGGATAGTTGCCGCGAAGCATGTCTTCCCACTGAGATCGGGCTCGGCTTGGGTCCCCGCCTCACCACAGCTTGACACTAGTTACCACTTCAACCCACTGTTGCCCACGGATTGTACGCGGGCGGAAAAGCTTGTCAAGAGAAAAATGAGGCTCCGGATGCCTTTTGCGAAAATTTTTTTCGGCTCCTGCTGATTTCAACGACCGCTTGGTGTCTGGTGCGCTCCAGCCACCAGATTTTGTATGGCCTGATTGGTATCAGAGACCGGAACCATAAAGGGAAAGGGAGTGGGGATCGAGCGGGGCCGCTAAAACAGGGAGCCGGCTTGCGGTTTCATTTTGAAATTCAGACGCAGGCGCCGGGGATGGCGCTCGAGCAAGCAGGCTGCGGAAGAAAGCTCAGCAACCGCATCCACGGGGAAAGGGTCCCCGTTGTCAGAAGGGACGGATCCAGTTGCGTTCTGGAGTGACTACTCTCGGCACCCTTTGGGGGAGCGGATGGCCCGGCAGCGGACTAAGGGCTTGGGTCGGCGGGTGGGGCAGCGCGGGGGCCGCCGAGATGGCTCAGGTCGATCAGGAGCGAGCGCTCCGGATCGCTGAGCCCCTGAGTGAATTCTGGGTCATGGAGGCGCAGTGCGCGCTCGTCGGGCGAAATGTCTCGCAGTTCCCGCAGTTTCCCGGCGAGCAGCCGGCGCCGCTCTGGATCGAGAGCTCGCCAGCGAGGAAAAATCTCTTCGCGGACTTTCCGGCGTTGTTCCGGGGTCAGGCCTTGCCATGCTCGTTGCCGGTTCAGCAGCATTTGTTGCCGTTCGGGTGGCAAAGCGTTGAAACGGCGGAATCTCTCCAGGATTACAGCTTGTCGCTCCGGGGGCATGCGACGAAAGCGTTCGTCGTTAACAATCACTCTTTCGCGCTCCTCCGGGGGCAGATCCTTGATGCGCTCCCAAAGCTGTGGCGCGACGCCAACCCCGCCGCGGTCAAACGGCCCTAGTTGCTGGCGAGGTCGAGGAAGCGGTCTCCCGCCCTCTTGGCGCCGCCGCTCTATCTCCCGCCTGCGCCGTTCCTGCTCGGCGCGATCGGTGGGGGGAGGCATGCGCTGCGCGCCCATTCCCGGGCGCCGGGGCGGCCCGTCCCGGCGGAGCCCTTGGGCTGATACCGACGGGATGAAAGACAAAAGCACGACCGCTAGCACCAGCCCGATGCTGACTTTCCGACTTCGACTCATAAGGTTTCCCTACATCTCCTTGCTGGACTGCTTTTGCGCCGGCAACTCCGAGAGAGCCTCGAAGCTATCCAGCATTTCGTAATCCTCCAGCACCGGCAAGTTCACAAGGAGTTTCAATTGCTCATCGGGGTTCGTCAACTCGCCGGCTTGCATTTGCACCGGGGCGAGCCCCCCGCCGGTCGGCGTCGCCCGCATTGGACTGTTCGGTTCTGGCATGCGCACGAGCACTAAGGCCAAGGCCAGCAGGGCGCCGGTGGCGAAAACCATCCGGAACTGCGGCACCAGCCAACCCCAAAGCGAACTCACCGTAACAGGCGCAGCTTGCAGGCGCTCCCGCAAACGCAGGCCAAAGGCAGGGGAAGCTTCGATGGCCGGCATCTCGTCGAGAGCATCCCAGAGCCGCTCAAACTCTTCGGCTCGCGAACGGCATGGGGCGCAGGCGGCAAAGTGTCGCTCGAGTTCTTCTCGCTCGGTGGCGCTCAGCCGGCCGTCGAGAAAGCCAATCATTCGATTTTCCAGGTCCGCGCAATTCATCTTGCACCCCCCGCTTTGTCCGGATGCACTGGGAACCCGGCCTCGTCCCTCCCGCAGGGGGGTTCGACGAGGGGCTTCAATCGTTCCCGTAGGGTTTCATAGGCCCGAAAGAGAAGCGATTTCAGGGCCGATTCCGAACAGCCAATAATCTTGGCAATCTCGGTGTATTCCATGTCCTGATACTTGTGGAGGAAAACGGCTGTCCGTTGCTTCTCCGGCAGCGCCCCGACGGCCTGGCGAATGGCCCGGGCCCGGTCCCGCTCCATCATATCCTGCTCCACCGTCGGCCGGCAGTCGGCAACCTGCGTGACCGGGAGGTCGCTTTGTTCGTCCGTTTCATCGGCGGCTACCTCAAGCGCCTTGGCCGCCCGACCATCCCGGATGGCATTGAGCGCCAGGTTGCTGGCAATGCGAAACATCCATGTCGTAAACTTGGCAGTGGGCTTGTAATCCTTCCGCGCGCGATAAACACGGAAGAAAACCTCCTGCGCCAGTTCCTCGGCTATCGCCCTATTTTGGAGCATGCGATAGAGGAAGTTAATGACCGGCGAGCGGTAGCGGGCCAGGAGCAGCTCAAAGGCTGTCTCATCGCCCTCCTTGACGCCAAGCATAAGCTGGACGTCAGTCGGCGCCATCACTCCCACACCTCGTTAAACCCTTATGCCATCAAAAAGTTGCGCCTATCGGCCGGGCGCAGGGGCGGGGACAGGCAGAAAGTTGACTTTAGGCGCCTCCCGGGAGCCTTCACTCGCCTGAAAGTAGGCGTCATTAGGTCGAAAGCCGGCCCAACCGGCGAAGATGTTGTTCGGAAACAGTTGAACAAAAGTGTTATACGCTTGCAGCGTCTCGTTGTACTTGCGCCGCTCGACGGCGATCCGGTTTTCGGTTCCGGCTAGTTCGTCCTGCAAGCGAAGGAAATTCTCGTTTGCTTTGAGGTTGGGATAGTTTTCGACGATGACCAGGAGCCTGCCCAGCGCGCCATCGAGCTGGGAGTTGGCTGCGATCCGGTCAGCGGGCGTTCGGGCAGCGTAGAGAGCGGCCCGGGCATTGGCAATGGCTTCAAAGACGGTCACTTCATGCTTGGCATATCCCTTCACTGTCTCGACTAGGTTGGGTATCAGATCGGATCGCCGCTGAAGCACCACGTCCACGTCCGACCACTGCGCCTGAACGGCCGTATTCAGGCGAACCATCTCGTTGCGCCGACCAATATACACGTTGGCGAAGGCAACCGCGACAATCGCCAGAATCACGAACACAATGACGGCTGTTTTCATCCCCTGACCTCCTCAAACTCGAAATAATCTATCATAGCCTCGGGGCAAAAGCCCCCGGCCCTCGAAAATCGAAATTCGAAAACCGAAAAACGGGTGTCGAATTTCGAGTTTCGAGTTTCCATAGGCACAGGCATCAAGCACGGCGGTCCAGCTCCTCGATGACCCGTTCAACCTGAGCCAGGTAATTTTCGAAAAGCGCCCTTCCCTCTGCCAGAGGAAAGCTGCGCCCGGTCTGGCGAATATCCAGCAGGGCAAGAAAGGGAGAGGCATCGAGGCCAAACGCGGCGGCGAGGGCGTCGAAAACTTCCCGCTTCTTTGCTGGCGCTGGCTGGCCAACTACGACCAGCACATGCCGAAAAAGCGCCCCAAAGGTAGAAACGGAGGCCAGCAGGAGCTGCTGCAATGCGCGCTGGCTGTGATGGCTGGCCATGTATTGCTCGCGGAGGCGAAGCAATTTGCTGCGCAACTCATGCTCGAGCTGGATGCGGTGGCGCTCCATCGGAACCACCATGGTTGCAAAAAGGTCATCGCCATGGAGGAGCTTGTGCTGCATCTTGATGTCGTAGAATTCGATCGGAAACACATCGGCGGAGCTGCGAATCTCTTCCTCCGTCAGCAGCAGCGGTGCCGGATGGCCTTTCTTGATCCACCAGCGCGCCACTTCGTTGCCCCTCTCAAGCTGCCCCACACCAAGCCGATGCAGCACGCAGAGTACGTTCAAATCCGAATGCTGCGGGTGGAAATCCCCGGCCGCTGCCGAACCATAGAGCACCACCGAGCGAAGGTCTGCGCCGAAGGCAGACTTGATCTTTTCCACGAGTCGGTCAACGTCTTCATTCATCGGAGACCCCTTTCACCGTACTCCACCTCACCAAGAGCCTGATGCTCCGCCTCCCCCGAAACTGCCCCCGCCGAATCCACCAAAGCCGCCCCCGCCGCTCCATCCCCCGCCGGTGCCGCCCCCAAACCATCCACCCCGCTGCCCTCGCCGGGCGGAGCCGCCAAGGAGCAGCCAGAACAACCATCCGATTCCTCCCCCGCCGCCCACAAGCAAAAGGAAGATCAGGAAAGCAAGGACTCCCAGCCACCTGGGCCCTTCCGGCTCTTCACGGGGAACCCGAATACGGCCCGGCGACTGGTAGTCCAGACGGGCGCCTCTGTCCCGTGCAATGATCTCAGCGATTTGGGAAGTGGCTTGAAGCAGAGCGGCGCCATAGTTTCCGCTGCGGAGGAGCGGCCGCCATTCCCGCTGGATGCTTCCGACGCGGCCATCCGGCAAGATGGGCTCCAGCCCGTAACCGACCTCGATACGTGACCGGCGATCGCCTATGGCTAGAAGAATCATCAAGCCGCGGTTATCACCCCTGTGCCCGACGCCCCAGCGAATCGCCAGCCGGTTCGTGAAATCTTCGATGGATTCGCCTTCAAGTGACGCAATCGTGACAATGGCAATCTGCGCGCCCGTTTTCCGGTCCACCTCCGCGCAAAGCTCTTCCAGCCGCCGCGCGCTTTCCCGGTCAATCACCCGGGCAAAATCGTTGACGTAGCCGGAATATTGAAATTGTTCCGGCGAGATCGCCCGGGAATCCGTTGAAAATGCCGGCAGGAGGGTAGCCACAAGAAGAATGGAGCGTGCTCGAAGCATGTCTTAGATCGGCGCCAGTCGCTTCAGCAGAAGCAGCAGCGCCAGCCCGATGAACACCACCACCGCCATCTTGACCCCCGGCTCGCGGTTGACTTCCGGCATCAAATCGCTGGCCGCTACGTAAATCGCTACCCCGGCCGAAAGCGGCAAACCATAACTCACCGCCGGGCGCACCCAAGCCATCAAGAGCACTCCCGTGAGGGTCGCCACACCGAGCGAAAGAGCGGAGAAGAATCCGGTCGAACGGCTTCGGCCGCTCGCCACCATCAACGACGCAAGGGTGAACCCTTCCGGGATTTTGTGCAGGAACACGGCAACGAAAATTACCCAGCCGAGCCAGGACGAGACAATAAATCCGGAAGCAATCGCCACCCCGTCAAAGAACGCGTGGATCGCCAGGCCCATCCAAGCGCTCAGGCTGACGGCTGGCGCAACCACGTGCTCGGTATGCGTCTCTTCGCCAAAGTGGAAGTGCGGGGTAAGCGTATGTTCGAAGAGGTGCACCAAAAAATAGCCAACCAGCGCCAGCACCATGCTCCGCTCGCCCACCAACCGAAAGCTTTCAGGGAGCATCTCGATCATGGCCGTGGCCAGCATGAAGCCAGCCCCCAGCGCGATAAAATACTTCAGGTACTCGCGCGACCAATGCCGCCAGACGATGATCGCCCCGCCCAGCGTGTTGGCCGCCGCCGCCGTCAGCCCCAGGCCGACGCTGATCCACATTCGATGTGTGATTTCCGCTTCCATCGTTATCCGCTATGGCGAAAATAAATCACGTCGCCATCTTCGACAATGTATTCCTTGCCCTCGAGGCGCAACCGCCCATGCTCGCGGGCCGCGGCGATGCTGCCCCATTCCGCCAGATCCTTCCAGGGCACCACTTCCGCCTTGATAAACCCGCGTTCGAGATCCGTATGAATGGCGCCGGCCGCTTTCAAGGCGTTGGTGCCGCGACGAATCGTCCAGGCACGGCACTCCACCTCACTGTAGGTCAGAAAGGACACCAGCCCCAGCAGGGAGTAGGTAGCATGGATCAGGCGCTCCAGCCCGGATTCTTTCAGCCCGTAGGCCGCCATCAGCTCGGCTGCCTCGGCGTTCTCAAGCTCGGCCAGTTCGGATTCCAGCTTGCCACAAACCGCCGCCACCGCCGTTCGCGGCCCGGCCTGCAATTTGGAGAGATTATACTTTTCCACCACCCGATCCACCTCGGGCGCGTCCTCATCCCCCAGGTTCATCACATAGACCATCGGCTTTTCGGTGAGGAACATGAAGCCGCGCAAGATGCGGGAATCATCTTCGCTGAAAGTCATCTCCCGGAGCGGCTTCCCCTGCTCGAGCGTGGCTTTCGAACGCTCCAAGAGGTGTAGTTCGCGCTCCAGTTCCGGATCCTTCGTTTTCTTTAGGTCGCGCGCGAGCCGCTCCATCCGTCGCGTCGCCACGTCGAGATCAGAGAGGATCAATTCCAGGTCAACATTTTCCGCGTCACGCAAGGCATCAATCTTGCCCGGGTCGTGCGGAATGGATTCGTCGCGGAAAAGCCGGACCACGTGCGCCAGCGCCTCGACATTGCGAATTTGATTGAAGTAGGCGGAATCTTTCTCCCTGCCTCCCGCCAGCCCCCCCACATCGACGTATTCGAGCGTGGCGTAAGTGAACTTCTTGGGTTTGATCATTGCGGCCAGTTTCCTGAGGCGCTCGTCCGCCACGCGGGCTACGCCCACGTGGGCTTCCTGCGTTCCCACGGCGTGCGGCTTCTCGACCAGGTGGGCATGCGTCAGTATGCGAAAAAGGCAGGTCTTCCCCACTCGGGGAAAGCCAATGATCCCGGTACGCAAGGAAGGTTCTCCAGCCGGGCACCGGCAGAAAGTCCGCGCCTGATGGTAGCACAACCCTGCCGGGCTTTCTTGAGCACCCTGCTAGTGCCGTTCCAACTACTGGGGGCTATTTCCCGTGAGTCCCGTCCCAACAAGCTGGTAGGGGCTCTTCCAGCCAAAGGTCTAATCCCGCATTTCCGTTTTCAAATTCCAGAGCTAACTGTATACTGACCTCCGACGCTGTTTGCGAGTATGCTGAGGATGATTGCGGCACTGCCCCTGCCGGACGGCTAGCAAAAACAGGAGCGAGGGCAATCTAGCTGCTCAGAAGTCATCCAGTGGGGATAAGTGTTAGCAGCGAGGCAGGTTGGAGGCGGGAAGCAGACCGGACAAGTCACCGGAACGGCCAAAACGAGCTGCCATGCCACCCCAACGAGGCCATGGCGATGTGAGCTTGCGTCGACAGGGCGACTGGCGTAAGCTTTGCGGCGAAGGGGAAGCCCAAATCGGAAATTCCGGATAAGAAGGAGGTAGCGATGGCCCAGGACTTTGGTCGCGAAATTGGAATTCCGCGAATTGAAATTCCGCCAGGGATGGGGAAAAAGATTGTCGTTCTTGGGATCGTAATTGTCGCCCTCGTTTTCCTAGCGAAAACCGTGGGCACGGTCGGCGCCGGGGAACGAGGCGTCTTACTGCGTTTTTCAGCCGTGACCGACACGATCTTCGATGAAGGGCTCTATTTCAAGATTCCTTTCGTGCATCAGGTAGTTCTGATGTCAACCCAGATTCAGAAATACACCGCTCCTGCCACCTCGTCTAGCAAGGATTTGCAGGTGGTCACCACCGAAGTCACCTTAAACTACCAGTTGACACCCAGCCAGACGGGGGAGATTTATCGCCGTCTGCGACGGGATTATGAAAGCCGGGTCATTCAGCCCTACATCCAGGAGGCGGTCAAATCTACCACGGCCAACTACAACGCGGAAGAATTGATCACACAGAGGCCCGCGGTGAAAAATGCACTCCAAGATTTGATGAGTGAAAGGTTAAGTCCACTTGGTATCGGCGTTGTCCAACTCTCCATCACCGACTTTCAGTTCTCAGGGGCCTTCCAGCAGGCCATCGAGGCGAAGGTGACAGCCGTCCAACAAGCCCTCGAGGCAGAGAACGCTCTCCGCCGCGTGGAGTTTGAAGCGAAACAGCAAATCACCCGGGCCCAAGCCGAAGCCCGGGGACTGGAGCTCCAAAAAGCCCAGGTGACACCGATGCTGCTGAGTTTGCGGCGAATCGAGGTGCAGAGCGCCGCCGTGCAGAAATGGAACGGCGTCATGCCCACCGTGGTCACCAGTGGAGGTCCGGTGCCCATGTTGGATGTTTTCAGAACCCAGCAGTGAAGCGATGACTGGCCATGCGGCCCCCGCCGGATGGACGTTTTGTCAAGTGTGCCCACCACGCTGATCCGCCCTTAGAACACTCTGGGAGATTCCCTCAGGGAATGCAAGGATTTTTGCGGACTTTGGTCACTGAGGACGCTCCTGCCAGTTCCAGTCTTGCGCGGATGGCTAGTAGGAGTGTGAGGATTTATCCCAATCCCGCCGTGCGGTATGCCGGGCCCGAAGCCCGGCGCTGGTAATACAGCTTGAAACGTTTTCTGCTCGCCCGATTCGGGCTGGCGGGCGAGGGTTCACCCTGAAGGTTCACCCTGAAGGGAGCGAGCCTGGACGGCGGCGAGGACGGCCGCTCCGTAAATCAGGCCTAATACATACGCTCACTAGGTTGGAACGGCACTAGGGCTTTTTGAGGTGGGCAAAGAGCGCGGCCAGTCCGAGCAGAAGCGTGCCCGCTTCCAACCAGACAGACCACCTGTGCAAGCGGTTGAACTCCACTCGAAGAGGACTGTCGGCCGGCGTTGCGTCGATACTCACCATTTCCCCACGGAGCGCAACCAGGCGCGGCGAGACAAACCACTGTGAGGCCATGGTCAACACCAACATCAAAACCACGAGCAGGTGACGAGGGGAGAGCACCCGCGGGGCGAGGGGCGCGACGGCGGACAATACAACCCCGCTGGCCAGATACAACAGGCCCGCAACCATGCCCATTTGGTGGAGGCGCGTCAGAACCAGCGACACGAGCGTCCCGGCTAGGTGGCGGCTGGGTAGCGCTGAGAATGCTGCCGGTGCCACAAGGAAGCTGAAGAAAACGATCGCCCCCAGCCAGAGCGTCAGGCTCAGTGTTTGCAAAAATCCCAGAAAGAAGATCATTGCCGCCTCGGAACCTTCAACTTTTGCCCGCTGGGATTTTCGGCTACAATGCTACCGGAACAAAAATGGTGGGCGATGTAGGACTCGAACCTACGACCTCTCCCGTGTGAGGGGAGCGCTCCAACCAACTGAGCTAATCGCCCACTGGTTAAAGCTTGTAGCATTTTTGATGCTGGGATTCAAGCCGCTTGGCTACTGAGGTTCATCAGCAGATTGCCGAGCTCCAACGAGCCGTCGGCACCGTCATCAAGGGCAAGGATGACGTTATCAAACTGGCATTCGTTTGCCTGCTCGCGCGCGGCCATCTTCTGATTGAAGACGTTCCCGGGGTGGGCAAGACGACTCTGGCGCAGTCGCTCGCCCGCTCGTTCAACTGCGCCTTCCACCGCATCCAGTTCACCTCCGACCTTTTGCCAAGCGATGTCATCGGCATCTCGGTCTATAACCCTCGCGACCAGGCGTTTGAGTTCAAGCGGGGACCGATCTTCGCCAACGTCGTGCTGGCCGATGAAATCAACCGCACCACCCCGAAGACACAATCAGCTTTGCTGGAAGCGATGAATGAGCATCAGGTCACCGTGGACAATCAAACCTATCGCCTGCCCCAGCCCTTCATGGTGCTGGCCACACAGAATCCCATCGAGCACCACGGAACCTATCCCTTGCCCGAATCGCAACTCGACCGCTTCCTGATGCGCATCCGCATCGGCTATCCCAGCGCCGAAAGCGAAAAAGAGGTGATCCGCAACCACACCGGGGGTGATCCGCTCGGCAACCTGAAGCCCATCCTGGAGGCCAGTGGCGTCGTCGCCCTTCAGAACGAGGTTCGTCGCGTGCGCGTGGACGAAGCGCTGATGAACTATGTCATGAAGATGGTCGAGCGCAGTCGCGCCAATGAGCACCTGAGCCTGGGCGTGAGCCCGCGCGGCGCGATGATGCTCTATCGTGGCGCGCAGGCCCTGGCGTTTGTCGAAGGTCGCGCCTACTGCCTGCCGGACGACATCAAGCGGCTCATCCTCCCGGTCTTTGCTCATCGGGTCGTTGTCTCCACCAAATATGTTTCCACGCTGAAGCGCACCGAGCAGGCGGAAGCGATTCTTCAGGACATCATCGAGAGCACCGAAGTTCCTCTCTGATTGCTCTTCCCACTGGGCGGCGTGATAAGATTCCTAGCGGCACGTAGTGGGAGCGGCATTCCATGCGCGAGGCAATCGGCTACTGGCTGGCCCGCATTGACACCCGGGCGTGGCGACGCTTTGGCACCGCCATCGCCGCGCTCATGATTGCCTTGCTTCTGGCGCTCTATTCCGGCGCAGCCGCGGAAATGGGTCACCTTTGGCTGGCCGCGTTGTCGGCTTCGGTGGCGCTTGCCCTGGCCGCGTGGGTGGGCATCACGATCGTGCCGACGCTTGCTCGCCGTACCTCGCTCCGCTCGCTCCTCTACCAAATCGATTACAAGGTGACGCGAGAAGGCATCCTCTAT
>DATBWB010000092.1 GCA_036514995.1 Candidatus Acidiferrales bacterium | reverse complement strand
GCCATTTTGCCAATCGTTGCCCGGCCAGCTTCCTTTGCCAGCAGACAAGCGTAGCCAACGGCCGTGCCGGCTCTCGCCACCACGGCAAGAAGGAGACCAGACCGGGCGGCCACCTCTTGCGCCTTCTTGAGCCACGCCCCGAGTTGGGTCAGGGGCAAAGAGGCGCGCACCACGATCATCGCCGGGTAGCGAGCGGCCAGGCGCTCGCGGAAGGCGCGCACCCCCTCCCACATTTGCCTTTCCGGCTCGGCAGCAAGCTCGAGAAAACTGCTCGCGCTCGACTCCCTCGCCAGTTTTTCCGCTTCGGTGGCATGCCGGGCAACCAAGGCTTCCACGCCGCCTACGCCGACCAGTAGCCACCAGGCGGTTTGCTCCACCTCGGGTGTATCTCCGCGGAGAGTCCGGGCTGCCTCGCGGTCGAGCAGATCGAGGGCGCGGGGCTGGAGCACGGAGTGGACAATTTTCCTTCGCATCTCCAAGGCAGATTCCAGCGAGGCAAAGCCGGCCGCCAGCGTGGCCGTCCGCGGCGGGACGGGAAACGTTCGAAAATTGGCTGAGGTGATGATGCCCAGCGTGCCGAGGGAACCGATCATCAACTTGGCAAGGTCGTAGCCGGCCACATTTTTCACCACGCGCCCGCCGGTCTTGACGATTTTCCCTTCCCCGGTGACGAACTGCATCCCGATGGTGAAGTCGCGAACGGTGCCGTAGCCGTAGCGCAAGGGGCCGCTCGCGTGCGTCGCCAGAATTCCCCCCACCGTCGCCCCCCTCGAAGGAGCATCCACGGGGAGAAACTGCCGATGGGCTCCCAGAGTTTGCTGGAACGCCGCCAGCGTTGCTCCCGCTTCGACGGAAACCGTCAAATCGGCCGGGTCATAGGCCAGCACCTGGTTCATGCGGGCGAGCGAGACGACGACATCGAGCTGCCGCGGAATGTTCCCGAGTTGGGCGTCGGAGAAACCCCCAGCCGGCATGAGCGCCAGCCGATCGCTTCGGGCCAGGCGAACGATCTCGACCACTTCATCGGCCGAGCCTGGCCGGGCGACCGCGCCCGGAACCTTCCCGTCCACCGAGAATCGCCGCAGCTCTTCCGGCGCGACGATCACCTCGGTTGCCCCTACGATTCCGGAAAGCTGTTCGAGAAGCGAGGTCGCTGCCGGCATGCTGCTCTCTCTCAATCGCCGCGGCGCATCACCACCGGCCGCACCGTCATCTCCTTGCACGTTTTCAACAGTGGAATCACCTTTTCGGGATTGATCCGGCCGTCCGGATTGAAGACGCGCTTGACCTTTTCCATGGCGGCAAAATCATCGTCAGAGAAGAGCAAAGGCATCATCTCGCGTTTTTCCATTCCCACGCCGTGTTCGCCGGTGAGCGAGCCGCCTTGTTCGACGCAGAGCCGCATGATTTCGCTGGCGGCGGCAACCACCCGGCGGAACTGCTCCTGGTCGCGTTCATCAAAAAGAATCAGCGGATGGAGGTTGCCATCGCCGGCGTGGAAGACGTTGCCGATTTGAAAGCCGTGCCGCCGGCCGATTTCATCAATTTTGCGGAGAACGAAGGGCAACTTCGAGCGAGGAATCACGCCGTCTTGCGCGTAGTAGCTCGGGGCCAGGCGGCCGATGGCCCCGAAGGCGTTTTTGCGCCCGGTCCAGAGGAGCTCGCGCTCGCGGGCATCTCGGGCGACGCGGACTTCTCGCGCGTGGTGGGCGCGGCAGACTTCGTCAATCTGCCCGGCCTGCACCTCGACGGCTTCACGCAACCCTTCCACCTCAACCAGCAAGACGGCGCCGGCATCGAGCGGGTAGCCGGCGTGGGTGGCGGCCTCGACTGCCTTGAGGCTCAATCCGTCCAGCATCTCGCACGCTGCCGGGGTAATCGCGCGGGCAGTGATATCCGCCACCGTCTCGCTGGCATCGTTCACCGTCTCAAAAATTGCGAGCAACGTCTTGACCGCCTCCGAAGCGCGCATGAGGCGCACGGTAATGGCGGTGATGATGGCCAATGTCCCTTCCGAGCCCACCATCACGCCGGTCAAATCATAGCCGGGGGAGTCCGGCGAGCTGCCGCTGACCGAGCCACCGAGTTCCACCACCTCACCGTTCGCCAGGACAACTTCGAGGCCGACAACATGGTTGACGGTTACGCCATAAGCGAGGGTGTGCGGCCCGCCGGCGTTTTCCGCCACATTGCCGCCGATGGTGCAGGCCTTCTGGCTGGAGGGGTCGGGGGCAAAGAAGTAGCCGCTCGCTTCGACGGCGCGCGTCAGGTCGAGATTTACCACCCCGGGCTGAACCCTGGCCCGGAGATTTTCCAGATCGATTTCCAGAATCTTGTTCATGCGCGAGAAGCCGATGACGATCCCGCCGGCGGCGGCCAAGGCCCCGCCGGAAAGACCCGTTCCCGCTCCACGGCCCACCAGGGGAATTTTTCCGCGCGCGGTCAGACGAACGATGCCCGCCACCTGCTCGGTGCTTCGGGGAAAGACAACCGCATCGGGAAGCGAACGCTCGACCGAACCGTCATATTCATAGAGGAGAAGGTCTTCGCGTCTGTCCAGGACGCCATCCTCCCCCACAATCCGCTTGAGCTCACGAATAATTTTCTTGTCGAGCATGCCTTTTTTCGACTATATGCGGCGTGGGTGGCGGTGTCAACGCAGCATCCTGCCCCGGGTTTGTGGTACGACTCCGTGCCTCGAACATAATAGTTGCAACTCTGGGCAAATTTCTTCAAATTCTCCGGCGGCGGATATAAAGCCAGATCCACCGCAGAGGCACAGAGGCCGCCAGGACAGGCAAAAGATGCAGCGCTCCATGATGGAAGCCTACGGCTGGTGGCACGGGATCACACGCTACCAGTGGCTCGTGCTCCTGGTAGCGTGGATGGGCTGGGTGTTTGACTCCATGGATGCCACTCTCTACGTGGTGGTGCTGACGCCGGCGCTGAAAACCTTGCTTGGCCCGGCCGCGACCGACGCCGCCATTGCTGCGCGCGGCGGGCTCATTCTTGCGTTTTTCTTGATTGGCTGGGCCATTGGCGGAGTGCTCTTTGGCGTGTTCGCCGATCGCCTGGGACGCACGCGAGCCTTGATCTGGACGATTTTGATCTATGCGGTCTTCACCGGCCTGGCGGCCCTTTCCCAGACCTGGTGGCATCTGGCCATTTTTCGTTTTTTGACGGCCATCGGTGTCGGAGGCGAGTGGGCGGCTGGCGCGGCGCTGGTGGCGGAGGTCTGGCCGCTGCGGGCGCGGACGATGGCCGGGGGAGTGTTGCATTCCGCCTGGGCGGTGGGTGTCTTTTTTGCCGGCGCGGTGAACTATTTCATCGGGCCGTATAGTTGGCGCGCGGTGTTTGTGGTAGGGGTCGCGCCGGCGCTGGTGGCCCTGGTGGTGCGGCGGAATGTCCGCGAGCCAGAAATGTGGCACGCGGCGGTCAACCGCTTGCGCGCGACGGACAGTCCTGAGTTTTCGGTCGGGCGCATGCGAGAACTCTTCCGGCCGGGCCTGCTCCGGGCGACGCTGGTTGGTTCCCTGATGGCGTTCGTGGCGGTCTTCGGCCTTTGGGGAGTCACCTATTGGACGCCGCTCCTGATTCGCCACGCCCCGGATGCGGCGCTGGTCGCTGAAGCGGCGACCGTGCACCGGGTTAGCTTGGGCGTGATGATCTTGAACGTGGGGGCGCTTGTTGGGTATCTGGCCTTCGCGCCGTTGACGATCCGGATTGGGAGAAGGTGGGCGTTCTTTATCTTTTTTCTGGGGGCGCTCGTGATGGTGCCGACATTATTTCACACGGCGAGGCGGTACGACCAGATGTTGTGGCTGCTGCCGCTGTTGGGGTTTTTTACGAACGGCATCTTCACCGGCTTTGCCATCTATTTCCCGGAGCTCTATCCGACGCGGTTGCGGACCACCGGGGCGGGCTTCTGCTTCAATTTTGCCCGCGTCTTCGCATCCACTGGGCCGTTCCTGACGGGCGCTCTCACGGGGCTGTTTGGTTCCTTCAGCCGGGCGGTGACGGCGGTGGGGATGATCTACCTGCTCGGCTTGCTCCTGTTGCCGTTTGCGCCGGAGACGAGGGGCAAAGATTTGCCGGCCTAGCGCCCCGGCTTGTTTTTCTTGGCAGGTGGAATTATCGTCAGCTACTCTAGTGGGTCCCGCGGTAAAGCAGTTCTGAGCGGATCCCGGGCAAGTGGAATCCATGCCGGAAAAACCGAAAATCCTGGTCACTCGAACCCTTCCGGAGCCGGCCGCTCGCATGCTGGCGGAATGCGGCGACGTGGAATGGTGGACGGCGAAGGATTTCATTCCCAAGGCCGAAATCATTCGCCGTTTGCCGCAGAAGCATGCGCTCATCTGCCTGCTGACCGAGCCCATTGACGAGGAAGTCTTGAACGCGGCGCAAGAACTCAAGATCGTCGCCAACATCGCCGTCGGATTCAATAATATTGATGTGGCAGCGGCGACTCGACGCAAGATTGTGGTTACGAATACCCCCGGAGTACTCGATGAAACCACCGCTGACCTGGCGTTCGCCCTGCTGCTGGCGATCGCGCGCAGGCTCGGCGAAGCCGAGCGGTTCCTCCGCGCCGGCCGGTACAAGGGCTGGGATCTTGATCTCATGCTGGGTGTGGACGTGTACCAAAAAACGCTGGGGATCGTGGGCTTCGGTCGCATCGGCCGGGCGGTTGCCAAGCGGGCGCAGGGTTTTTCGATGCGCGTCCTCTATGCGGACGAATTTCGCGCTCCGGAAGAAATGGAAAAGTCGCTGAATGCCTCGCGCGTGGGTCTGGAGACCTTGTTGCGCGAGTCAGACTTTGTTTCGTTGCACGTGCCCCTGCTGCCCGGGACGCGGCACCTGATCAGCACCCGGCAACTGGCGTTGATGAAGCCCACCGCCTGCCTGATTAACAACTCGCGCGGTCCGGTGGTGGACGAGGCAGCGTTGGCGGAGGCGCTGGCTGCCGGGCGGATTCGCGGCGCCGCCCTGGACGTCTTTGAAAACGAGCCGGCCGTGCACCCCACTCTGCTCAAGCTCGAGAACGTGGTGCTCGTGCCGCATATCGGCAGCGCTTCCGTCGAAACACGGCAAAAAATGGCGGTGATGGCGGTGGAAAACGTCATCGCCGTGCTGAACGGCAGGAGGCCGGCGAACATCGTCAATCCCGAGGTTCTCGGGTAGCACCTTCGCTTCGCAGTCCGGCCCGCCCCGACCGGCCTGCTGCATCTGGCGAGGCACCTCATGAAAACGCGACCGGCTGTCAAACTCACATTGGAGGGAGCGCGAGCCATCCTGGCTGCGGCGGAAAAGAAGGCAGCCGACATGGGTGTGCCGCAGTGTATCGCCGTGGTGGACGAAGGCGGCTATTTGCTCGCTTTCGCGCGCATGGATGGAGCAAAACTGTCTTCGGTGCAAGTCGCCATCACCAAAGCGGTCTCGGCCGCCATCCGTCGCACTGAAACCGGGCCCAGCTCGAGCGGCGGTGAAATCAGCCTGACCCTCTCCCTTGGGTTGCCGATGGCGACCGAAGGCCGCATTACGCCGATTCGGGGCGGAATCCCGATCGTGCTCGAGGGGGAAGTGGTTGGCGGAATCGGCGTCAGTTCCGGCACGGAAGAACAGGACGTGGAAGTCGCTCGCGCTGGCCTCGCCGCCCTCGGGAAGTAAGCGAAGATTTTTTGAGCTCAGATGAATTCGCTTGATGCCCATTCACCTGAGGTTTGTAAAATGCCTCACGTGATTTGAAGCCGCGCGTCACCTGAGCTCGAACCGCGCTGTCCGCACCCGATGAAGGATCTCAAGCAAATCGCCCGCCGGATTTTTTTGACCGCGCTTGCTGGCGTGGAGCTCGACCGGCTTCTCCCGCCCAAAGTTTGTCGGGAGGGTTCCACGCTCCGGATAGGCCCGCACCAGCAAAAGCTGGATGGCTTCGGTGAGATTCGCATCATCGCCTTCGGCAAGGCGGCTGCGCCGATGGCAAGAGCCGTTGCTGATCTTCTATTACCGGACTATCGGGCAAGCGGCGTGGTCGTTGCCCCGGCCGCGGCGCCGGTGCCCGCCGGCTTCCGGCTTCTCACCGCCGGGCATCCCATCCCGAATCAGGGAAGCCTGGATGCCGCACGAGCGGTGGAAGAATTTCTTGCTGGAGCACCCGCTTCCGCACTGGTGATGTTCTTGATTTCCGGAGGCGGTTCGGCGCTGCTCGAACGGCCCATCATCTCCTCCATTTCGCTCGCTGAACTTCAGGCCTGGAACGCTTTGCTGGTCGGCTGCGGCGCGACGATTGAAGAAATCAATGTCCTCCGGAAGCATCTTTCGGCGGTCAAAGGCGGACGCCTGGCCTGGCTTGGCCGAGGGCCGACCCAATGGACGCTTTTGGTCAGCGATGTTCCCGAAGGAAGGACTTCGACGATCGCCTCCGGGCCGACCCTGCCGGATCCTTCCACGGTGGCTGACTGCTACCGGATTGCCGAACGCTACCGGCTTTTGGAGCGAATGCCCGGCACGATTCGCAAACTGTTCACCGAGAAACAGCTTGAAGAAACTCCCAAGCCGGGCGACGCCGCGTTCAAGCAATCGCGCCATTTTGTCCTGGCATCCTCGCGCGATCTGGCTCACTCGGCCCATCGAGCCGCTGAGGCGGCGGGATTCTGCACCGACGTGGACAATGGCTGCGACGATTGGCCGCTCGAGAAGGCCGCCGACTATCTCTGGGAGCGTTTTGGCGAATGCCGAAAGCTCTGTGGCGGCCGGCCGGTGGGTCTGGTTTCAACCGGTGAACTGACTTGTCCGGTTACGGGTCCCGGGGTGGGCGGCCGCAACCAGGCATTTGTCCTGCGCATGCTCGAGCGCATTGCTGACCGATCCATAGCTGTGCTCAGCGCAGGAAGCGACGGCGTGGACGGCAATAGCCCGGCGGCAGGGGCGGTAGCCGACGGCACGAGTCTCGGCCAGGCGCGGGCCCTGGGCCTCGACCCGGCCGCTTATTTTGCCAGGAGCGATTCCCATTCCTTCTTTCGCGCCCTGGGCGAGACGATTGAAACGGGCCCCACAGGGAATAATCTTCGCGATCTGCGTTTGATTCTTTCCGCGTAGAGGCCGCCTTCAGACGAGCCCCGTACCGATCCGGTACGGGGCAGGCATTCCCTGCTAGGACGAAGGAAACTCATGTGCCGGCCTGAAGCCGCCGCTACGAGTGCCAAGCCTTTCGAGAGGCTTCCTTGTTTCGAGCGCTCGCCCAGCGTAGAATCTTCTTCCCATTATGCGCGTCGCGCTTTTCGTCACCTGCCTCGTCGATCAATTTTTTCCTTCCGTTGGAGAAGCCACGGTCCAGGTCCTGCGCCGGCTCGGGGTGGAGGTGGATTTTCCCGAGGAGCAGACCTGTTGCGGGCAGCCGGCGTTTAACACCGGCTACTGGAACGAGGCCCGCGAGGTGGCCGGGCGCATGCTCACCGTCTTTGAGCCGTACGACTATGTGGTGGCGCCCTCGGGCTCCTGCGTGGCCATGGTGAAGCACTTCTACGCCGACCTGTTCCAAGCCGATGAGCAGAAACGCCAGAAGGCAGCATCGCTCGGCGCCAAGACCTACGAGCTTTCCCAATTCCTGATTCACGTCTTGAAGAAAGAAGATGTTGGGGCGCGGTTCAGCGGACGGGTGACCTACCATGACAGTTGCCATGGCCTCCGCGGGTTGGGGATTGTGGACGAGCCGCGGCGGCTGCTCCGCGCCGTGCGCGGCCTGGAGCTTGCCGAGCTCGAAGCTTCGGATCGCTGTTGCGGCTTTGGCGGAACCTTTTCCGTGAAGATGGCGGAAATCTCGGTGGCGATGTTGCGCGACAAGATCGAGACCATTCGCCGGACCGGCGCCCGCTATGTCATCGGCCTGGATTCGAGTTGCCTGATGCAGATCGCTGGCTTGCTCCACCGGCAGAAAGTTCCCATTGAAACCATGCACCTTGCCGAATTGCTGGCCAGGCGGGACTGATGGCGGAAACGCTTCCCCTTTTCGAGGAAAGAGCGCGGAAGGCGCTTGAAAATGCGCGGCTGCAAAAATCGCTGACGCAGATGGCCCGGCGCTTTGCCGGGGCGCGTCTCCAGGCCATGGCGCAATTTCCCGACTGGGAACGGTACCGCCAGCTCGCCCATGACATCAAGAAGCATACTCTCGACCACCTCGGCGATTACCTGGAAGAGCTGGAAAGGCGCGTAACGGACCGCGGCGGCCGGGTTCTGTGGGCCAAGGACGCCCGGGCGGCCTGCGACTTTGTGCTCCGGATCGCCCGCGAGCGCCGCATCAAAACGGCGGTCAAGAGCAAGTCCATGACCGCCGAGGAGATCGCTCTCAACGAGGCGCTCGAAAAGGGCGGCGTGGAAGCGGTGGAAACCGATCTGGGGGAATTCATCGTGCAACTTGCCGGCGAGCGCCCCTCGCACATCATTGCCCCGGCGGTGCACAAGAGCCGGGAAGAGGTCGCCGAGCTGTTTGTCAGGAAACTCCGCAGCGAGCATTACAACGAGATCGAGCAACTGGCCGGCGTGGCGCGAAAAACCTTGCGGCAGAAATTTCTCCAAGCCGGGATGGGGATCAGCGGCGTGAACTTTGCCGTCGCCGAGACGGGCACGATTGTCATCTTTGAAAACGAAGGCAACGCCCGATTTTGCACCGCCGCTCCCCGCCTTCACGTCGCGCTCATGGGGATCGAGAAGGTGATTCCGCGCATGAACGACCTGCTGGTGTTTCTGGCCCTTCTGGGCCGGGCAGCCACCGGGCAGAAGCTCCCGAGCTATGTTTCTTTTTTGACCGGCCCGCGGCGGCCTGGCGAGAAGGACGGGCCGGAAGAATTTTTCCTCATCCTGCTGGACAACGGCCGGTCGCGCATCCTTCGGGACCCGTTGCGCCGGGAGTCGCTCTACTGCATTCGCTGCGGCGCCTGCCTGAACGTTTGCCCCGTCTATCAGAAAATTGGCGGCCACGCCTACGGCTGGGTCTATTCCGGTCCGATTGGGGCGGTGCTGAGCCCGCAATATCAGGGCATGAGGGAAGCGGGCGAGTTGCCGTACGCCTCCTCGCTCTGCGGCGCCTGCGAAGACGCTTGCCCGGTGAAAATCCCGCTGCCCCGTCTCTTGCTCGATCTCCGGCGAGAAGCAATCGAAACCGGCGGACAAAAAGAGGGCAAGCCGGTGGACGCGGCCGAGAGGCGAGCGATGCGCTGGTGGCTCCGGGTGAATCGGAGCGCCCGAAGCTACCGGTTCTTCACCGCCATTGCCCGGCGCGTCGGGCGGTGGAAAGCTACCGGCGAATATATTTCATCCCTCTCGGGAGCGCTTGCCGGTTGGACGAAGGAGCGCGACTTCCCCGCTCCTGCCGCCTCGCCGTTCCGGCAGCGGTGGGCGAAGCTGAAGAAGCAAAAGGAGGCAGGGCCATCGAGTTAAAACGGGGAGAGCGGGAAGAGATCCTTGAGGCCATCACGAAAGCCGGCGCTGTCCGGCTTGACCCCTTGCTTGTGCCCGCGCCGGAAACGATCGAGCCCAATTCGGGCGAGCGCGCCGCCCCGGCTGGGATGATCGAGCGATTCGTGGTGGAAGCGAGCAAGGTAGGCGCTTCGGCCGAACGGGTGGCGTCGCTCGAGCAAGCCCGCAACCGAATCGTGGAAGTGGCGCGCGAGAATCACGTCCGAGTGGTGCTGCGCTCCGAATCGCCCCTCTTCGACGAAATGCTCGTGGATGCGTCGCTGGCAGCGCAGGGAATGGAAGTTTTCATGGCCACGGAGCTCGATCCTTTTGCCGAACGCGCGCAATCGGCCGGCCTTGGCCTTACCGACGCTGATTTCGCCCTCGCCGACACCGGCACACTGGTGATCCTCTCGCGCCCGGGCCATCCGCGAGCGGTGTCGTTGTTGCCGCCGGTGCATATCGCTGTGCTCCCTGTCGGGCGTCTTGTTGCTGACCTGGCCCATCTCTTCGCCGTTTTGGATCTGAAGCAGGCCACCGCCGATTCGAGTGGCATCACTTTCATCACCGGTCCCTCGCGCACTGCCGATATCGAGCAGACCCTGGTAATCGGCGCCCATGGCCCGGCGCGGGTGCACATTATCTTGATAGACTAGGTTTGAGGTGCGGGATGGGAGAGGAATCCACACCCCTCGGCTTCTTCATGGAACTGATTTGGAAATGCCTTCGCTGCGGCTATATCGCCCGCGGCCAAGACCCGCCCGCAAGCTGCCCACATTGCAAGGGACCCAGAGAAGACTTTGTAAGGGTAGAGGAAGATTAGTCCCTGAAGATCTCTCCGGCCGGCCAGCGGCGGCGGGCCAGGCCAGAAGGCTTGCCGCACGATTTTTTTTGAGCCCGCCCGGGCGGGCTACAGCAGCCCCTTGACGTAGCCGCCATCCACCGCAATTGTTGTCCCGCTCAGATAGCTTGCCTTTTCGGAGGCAAGGAAAACGACCAGGGCAGCCAGTTCTTCCGGCTTGCCAAGGCGCTGAAGAGGCACACTGGCAGCCCAGCGACGATAGATTTCCTCGGCGGAAACTCCGGCAGCGCGCGCCTGCGCTCCCGCCAGCTCTCCCAGCCGCTCGGTGAGCGTGTAGCCGGGACAAACGGTGTTCACCAAGATGTTGTCCTTGCCGAATTCGTTGGCCAGCGTCTTGGCAAGGCCGGCAACGCCGGCGCGGAGAGAGTTTGAGAGAAGCAGGCCGTCAATCGGCTGCTTGACGGACATTGAAGCCATGAAAATCAATCTCCCCCAATGGCGCTCGAGCATCCGGGGCAAAACTTCGCGGGCGAAATATACGGCGCTCAGCAAGACCAGATCCACCGCCTGATGCCATTCCTCAAGGCTGATCGAAAGAAAATTCTTGGCGGGCGGCCCGCCGGTGTTTGTCACGCAGATGTCCACGCCGCCGAAGCGATGGGCAACGTCTTCGACAAAGCTGCGAACCTGGTCCGGCTTTGTGACGTCCACCGCTTTCCAGAAAACCTTCTGGCCTGTCTGTGCCTCGATTTCGCTCGCAGCGATATGGAGGTCAGCCCCGGTGCGGGCGCAAATGCTCACCTGCGCGCCCTCGCGCGCCAGGCCCGCAGCCACCGCTTTTCCCAGGCCTTTGCTGGCCGCCGCCACAATCGCCACCCGGCCTTTCAGCCCCAAGTCCATGCTGCCTCCTATGCCTGGCCGCGAAGGTAGGCATCCTCCCCGGCCAGCCAATCCTTGCGGATCGGCGAAAAGACGTCCATCGCCACCGTGTCTGAGAGGGCTTCGGCAGCATGAGGGACGCCTGAAGGAATGTAAAGCACTTCCCCGCCCCGCACTACAATTTCGCAGTCGCGAAAGACAAATTTGAGTTGGCCCGAGAGGATCTGGCTGAATTGCTCGCTTTCGTGTTGATGCTCGGGGACCACAGCTCCTTTCGCCATGAAAAATCGCGCCAGCATGGCCTGCTCGCCGGCAATCAACTGCCGGGTGATCTTTTCATTCATCCGGACAACTTCCACATGCGCCCAATCCACCACTTTCATTTTTGTCCCCCAATAAAATGGGGCTTTTGGCCGAGCCGGGCCGGGTTTGCAACTGAAATTTGCCGCGGGCAACACCGGAGGTGACGGGCATCCCGGCGAAAATGTTGCCGGAGGCTTTGTCGAGTGCGCTGGTGCTATACTCGACCGGCCGGGAGCACGACCTCAGTTGGATCTCTCACGCGTGCCACGGGGTGGCCTGGTGTTGCGAGTGGTCGTCTCCATCAATGGAAAACAGAGAACCGGCCTCTTTTCTGATTTCTCTTTTCTGATTTCTGCTCTCATCCTGTCAGCGCTGGGCTTGGCAGCGCCTCCAGCAAGACCCGCGAACAAATACGTTGGCGTCAGTCGTTGCCGCGTTTGCCATTTGCCGCAAGCAAAGTCGTGGGAGCAAACCAAGATGGCTCGCGCCTTTGAATTGTTGACGCCCGGCGTGCGTTCGGGAGCAAAACGCGCCCGCGGATTCGATCCGGACATAGACTACTCGCGTGACCCAACCTGCCTGCCCTGTCACACCACCGGATTCGGAGAGCCGGGCGGCTTCGTCAGCCTGGAAGAAACTCCAAAGATGGCCGGGGTGCAGTGCGAAGTCTGTCACGGCGCCGGTGAAGGCTACCTGACGCCCCATTTGATGAGCCTCCAAAACAAATCGTACAAACGAGCTGATCTGCTCGCTGCCGGATTGATCCTCCCGAGCGAAGAGGTCTGTCTGAAGTGTCACAACGAAAAGAATCCTTTTGCTCCACAGGGCGAAATCTTCAACTACCCGTTGCGCCGGGAGCAAGGCACGCACGAGCATTTTCCGCTCAAGTTCCCGCATTGAACCCGGCACGGTTTTTTCATAGAAGGGACGGAAGCTCCTCCTTCGCGGCTCTTTTGTGCGGATGGAGGCTGCTCGTCTCGCCCGGGCCGAAATCTATTTACAGACTATCGCGCCTGCCCTAAGATGAAAACGCGAGCGGGGACAGGGTGGAGGAGGAGCGATGAAATTCACACCCAATCTGGGGCCTCTCACAAAAATCAGCTACATCGTGATCGGAATCGCTTTCGTTGCCGGCGGATGGTTTTGGACGACCGCGCCGGATTCCTGGGTTCGCATTGCGCTCGGCGTTGCCGGCATTGTGACGGTCATTGAAGGAGCGGTCGGGTATTGACCGGGGTGCGCGATGCTCGGTCTGAGCATGAAAAAGTAACGAACCGGCAGGCGGAGCAGGTATGGGCTGGGAAGATGGCCTGAGGGTAGTAGTCTATGTGATTCTCCTGGCCCAATTGCCGATCCCGGTTTTCTGGGTTTTTGTCCATCCCTTTACGGATTTCTGGAGAGGCCGGGCGCGTTTTGCCTACGCCTTGGTTGGCGTTCCGGTGTGGGGCCTTTGCGCGGCAGGTGTTCTGCGTTTTCGCGGGCTCCTTTTTGTCCCGGAACCGGTAGCCCTCTCGAGAGTGTTGCTCGGTTTTCTGTTGATCGGGTTGGACCTTTGGTTGATGCGTCGAGTGGAATCCGACCTGGGATGGCGGCGGCTGGTTGGCCTGGCCGAACTCAGCCCGTCCCGTCCCGATGCCCTGGGAGCCGGGAAGCAAGCGCTTTCCGACCGGGGAATCTACGGAAGCATGCGACATCCGCGGTATGCCGGCATGATTCTGTCGGTAACGGGGGCGTGGTTGTTGGCCGGAACGCCGGCGCTTGCCGCCGTGCTCGCGGCGTGGCTGGCCATGGTGCTGGCTATCGTCCAATTGGAAGAAAGAGAGTTGCGGAAAAGGTTCGGCGCCGCTTACGAGGAGTATGCTCGCCGCGTGCCTCGGTTCCTGCCCCGAAAAATTGGGAGATGATCCGGCGGAGCGGGACGGTCCCGAGGCTTCGGGACGGGAGGTTGCCATGAAGCGATGGTGCCTGTTATTCCTCCTGGTTGCGACGGCAAGCTCTGCCGGCGCACAGATTGGCAAACGCGTTCTGATTGCGGCGAACAGCCCGGAAGACAAAGCGCTCAGCGCCATCTCCGCCGAAAGCGACCCGCAAAAAAAAGTTGCCATGTTTGAAGATTTTATTCAAAAATTCGCCGGCTCCGATGCGGTGGTGGTGGCGCTGGAGATGCTTCAAGCGGACTACCTGAAGGCGCAGGACTATCCGAAGGTATGGGAGACGGGAGAGCGAGCGCTGGCCCTGGACCCGCTCGATTTCAACGTCATCACGAGCATGGTTCGAGCAGCCGAACAGATGAACGACGCTCAAACAATCTTTGCCTTCGGAGAGAGAGCGGGCGCCATGGTCAAAACGTTCAAGTCTTCCCCGCCTCCAACCGGGATCTCTCCGGAGGAATGGGCTTCGCGCCGGCAGTCGGATTTGAACGGCATCGCCGATGACTATAACTACGTCGCCTACACCTTCTACAGCCGGGCGGCCAGTGAGCCAAATCTCGCTCAAAGAATCGCCCTGCTCGAACGTTTTGCTGCGGCTTTCCCCGATTCGGCCTACACCGGCTACGCCTATGAGACGGCCGCTGCGACCGCTCAGCAAGTGAACGATCCCGCCAAGCTCGTGGAACTGGCGCAAAAGGCTCTCGCTCTGAACCCCCACAGTATCAGCATGTTGCTGTTGACCGCCGATAGCTGGAGCGAAAGCGGCGAAAAGCTGGACCAGGCCGAAAAGAATGCAAGAGAAGTTCTTGTGCTTTTGCCCAAGGCGCAAAAACCAGCCAATGTGCCGGACGAGGCCTGGAGCAATCAGATCAGCGTCCAGGAAGGGCTCGCGCATTCAATCCTTGGCCAGCTCCTCATCCGGCAGCAGAAAATGTCGGATGCCATCGCGGAACTCAAACTGGGTACGCCGCTGCTCAAAAGGGAGCCGGTCAGCTACGCGCGAAATCAGTACCGGCTCGGTTTTGCCCTGGGCAAGCTCAGACGCCTTGCCGAAGCCCGCACCGTGCTCAATGAAGTGGCCGCGCTCGATACGCCTTACAAGAGTTTGATTCTGGACTTGTTGCAGCAGGTGGGCGGGACTCCCCGGCGGCCGCGGTAGCGGCTCAGCCGCTGCTTGCCCCGCCCTCGCCGGGCTGAGACCCTTGCGCGGAGATAGCTCGGTGCACGAAGAAGACAGCCACTTCATGATGTTGGCGCTCAAAGAGGCGGAGGCGGCCGAGGCAGCGGGCGAGGTGCCGGTGGGAGCGGTGATTGTGCTCGACGGAAAGATGGTGGCCCGCGGCCACAACCGGACCATGGACGACTGCGACCCCACCGCCCACGCTGAAGTGATCGCCCTGCGCCAGGCGGCGCAAAAACTGGCCAACTATCGCCTCACCGGCGCGACCCTCTATGTAACCATCGAACCGTGCGCGATGTGCGCCGGGGCAATGATCCAGGCAAGGGTTGCGCGGCTCGTCTATGGATGCGAGGACCCGAAAGGCGGCGCGATCGTCTCCTGCTTTGAAATGGCCGACCATCCGAAATTGAATCACCGCATGGAAGTCACGCGGGGAGTGCTGGCGGAAGATTGTGCCAGGGCCGTCCAGGCGTTTTTCCAAAAAAAGCGCGATCCCACCTGAAACACTGTCAAGGCGGCTCTAATCTGTCGCGCCGTGCTGGCGGAGGAGGTTGGCTGCCTCACTGCGCTGCTTTTCGAGGGCGAGCGCAAGCGGCGTCCTGCCGTCGTCCATCCGGGCGTTCGGGTCGCCGCCGCGATCGAGCAAGAGCTTTACCATCCGAGGATCGCCGTTCGCCGCTGCCTCGTGCAGGGGTGAGTAGCCCTGTCCGTATCGGTGATTGACGTTCGCCCCGGCGGCCAGCAGCGCAGCGGCGATCTCCCTGTCACCATGTGCGACCGCTCCGGTCAGCGCGGTATATCCGGTGGCGTTGCGCGAGACGGCGTTCACGTCCCCTCCGCGCGCCAGCAGCACGTCCACGACGTCCCGGCGGCCGAAGAACGCCGCGAGGCCCAGCGGTGTGAAGCCATCGTGGGAGTATGAATTGACAGAACCGGGGTCTCCTTCCAAAAGCGCCGTCACACGCGCCTTTTCGCCCACAGCCGACGCTTCAAAGATATCCAATCGAGCCCCCCGGGCAATCAGGAGTTCCGCCACCTCCTTGCGGCCATAGTAGGTCGCAAGGAGGATGGCTGAGGCACCCGTCTCGCTCCTGGCGTTGACAAGGGAGGAGTCGCTCTCGATCCGATTCCTCACGACGGGCAGATCGCCTGCTTTTACAGCTTCAAGAAATTCCTCTGTTGCATTCATGTTTGCGGCCTTCTAGCCTGAAGATTGCTTTTCCCAGGGATCAACTGTTCTTAGCTTAGGCTGTAGTGCCCAGGCCGCCTGGCCCCCTCGCCTTCCTCACCTGACGGACCCTCAAGTAGCCTCCCAGCACCACAGCGGACACCATCACCACCATGTTTGCGATCTGATACCAGAAGGGCTCCTGCCCCGCCGAAGCAACCATCGAAACGATGCCCATCAACACCGAAAAGACGGCTAGGGCCATTGCGTGCTTCATCTCGGAATGCTTGGCGATCATGGCGGTTACATATCCTCCGACGACGGCGAAGACGAAGCCGTAACCGAGACTAAACAGCATGAACCCATCACTCGGTGGCGTCACCTTTCCTCGGAACCAGATCGCGAAGAGAGCCATGATGGCGATTGCCATCACCAGGTATCCCACAATCACGGAGAGAATGCTTCTGCCCATCGTCCAGTTACCTCCTCCCAAAGGTTGAAAGATTGAAGATCCGGTTGTGAACCCGAATCGGAGGGCGAGCCCTTCCCCAGTGCCGGAGCCATGAGCCATACGGTTCATGGCGGAGAGGGTGGGATTCGAACCCACGGTAGGCGTGAACCTACACACGCTCTCCAGGCGTGCCGTTTAAGCCGCTCACGCACCTCTCCGCTTCCCCCGACGATAACAAAAGAGACTCAGCCCGGCAAGCCGGATGGTAAGATGCCCATCGCAAGAAGAGGAGAAGAAAACATGATGCTGGCAAAGGAATGGTTTGCGGTTTTTGTCTTGCTGCTTCCCTTGCCGCTCCTGGCGGGGTCATCGCTGCTGGTGCTCAACAAAACCGACAACACCGCTGTTTTTGTCGATGCCAGGACTTACGAGGTGGGCGCGAAGTTGCCGACGGGCGCCGGGCCGCACGAGGTTGCGGTTTCACCCGACGGCCGCCTGGCCTACGTGGCCAACTACGGCACGCGCGATAACCCGGGGCATACGCTCACGGTGATTGATATCCGCGCGAGAAGCGTTCTCCGCACCATTGACCTGGGGGAATTTCGCCGGCCGCACGGCATTCACGTCAGCCGGGACGGGAAGCTCGTCTGGGTTACCTGCGAAGCCAACCAGTCGGTCATCGGGGTGGACGCGGCGACCGGCAAGGTCGTAGAAAGTTTCTTGACCGGTCAGGAGGTGAGCCACATGGTGGTGCCCTCGGCCGATGAAAACAAACTCTACGTTGCCAACATCGGCTCAGGCACGGTCAGCGTGGTGGACAGGAAAACCAAGGTGGTCAAGAACCTTGTCACCGGCAAGGGCGCCGAGGGCATTGACCTGTCCCCTGACGGGCGCTGGGTCTGGGTGACGAACCGCGAGGCAAATACCCTCTCCGTCATCGACGCAGCCAACGACGCGGTCACCGCGTCATTTCCCTCGGGCGGTCTGATGCCCATCCGGGTCAAGTTCCAGCCCGATGGCAAGGCGGCGCTGGTTTCTCTTGCCCGATCGAACAAGGTCATGCTCTTCGACGTTGCCACCCGCAAACCGATTGACGAAATCGAAGCCGGCTCGACACCGGTCGGGATCCTCGTCACCCCCGACGGCCAGCGAGCATTTGTCGCCAATACGATGTCCAATCACATCTCCGTGATTGACCTCAGTACCGGGAAGGTTGTCGCTACTTTTTCGCCCGGGATCGAGCCGGACGGCATGGCCTGGGTGCCGTAGGAATAATGACGGAGGCCACGGTCAGGCGGACACAGACGCGGTCTTGCCGTGAACCTCCGGTCGCCAATAATCTCCCCGTCACCCGCGGTTCTTCTCGGCTTCTCTCACCTGGTGCTTGGCCTCGGAGATAGCCTCCCTGGCCTTCTCCTTGTTCACGCCAAGCGATTGCAGGGTTTCACCGAGGCTCATGGTTTTGAGCCCTTCCAGCACTGCCGCGCGATCCAGGTTCAGGTTTTTTGAGACAACAATGGCTGAGGTGAACTGACCGAAGTTCTTGGCGCCACTCGACTGGTAGAGCTCTTGAAGCTGCTGGGAATTGAGGCTGGTGGTCTTTTCAAGCATGCGGAAAGCGCCGCCATTGATCTGAGAATCCCTGAGCGGCTGTTGGGTCATCTCCCTGTGTGATGGCCGGTCCATTGGCGAGCCTGGCCGCCCCATTTCCGGCCTTCCGCCGGGACCTCCCATCGGATGCCCGCCCGGCTTGCCCTGACCTCCGCCCTGACCACCGCCATGTCCCTGCGCCGCCAGGCTGGCGGCAAAAGGCAGCGAGATGACCGCTGATAGAACCGCCACCACAAATTTGTTTCGCATTCTTCTTCCTCCTCAAGGGATGGGCTGAACTCATTGAATAGATGCTCATGGTCGAGGTGAGGTTGCTAGGCAGGTGGAAACTCGCTGGCCAGACGTTGGAGCATTCTCCCTGAAGGGCACAGCCATTTCGGGTTAACCACTTGGCAGCCCGGTGCGAGTATGCGAACATAATCAGGCTGGCCGGTATCGGCCGGTTTGCCCACCGGTTCCTCCTCGCCTGTACGGCGAGGTCGTCGCCCGCACAAGCAGGACAAAGCCGCCCCATTTTCAGCATGGCTCGCACATGCCCGGATGGCTCACGAGCCTGCGGGGACGATTGCTTTGTTTTCAGGTGATTTGTTCTCAGGAGGACACAAGACCATGAAAGTCACCGGCGCGAACAAAACGCTTGGTCCCAAATTGAGCCTCGACGAACTCCGAGAGGCGGCTTATGAGATGCGGGCATTTGATCTGATTGACATCTTTGCGGCTGGATCGGGTCATCCCGGGGGCACGCTTTCGATCATGGACGTCGTTGCGGCACTCTATCTCAATGTTCTCAACCACAATCCCCGTGACCCGCTCTGGCCGGATCGCGACCGGGTATTTTTCTCGGCCGGCCACAAGGCGCCCGCGCTCTATATCGGTCTTGCCAAGTCGGGATATTTCCCTCTCGAAGATACCGTCCTGTTGCGGCAGCTCGGCTCCGGCTTTGAAGGTCATCCCAACTGGCTGAAGGTGCCCGGCGTCGAGGTGTCCAGCGGCTCGCTCGGTCAAGGACTCGGGATTGCTGTGGGGAATGCCCTGGCCGGGAAGCTCCTCGGCCGCTCCTATCGCGTCTATTGCATCATGGGAGACGGCGAGCAGCAGGAAGGAAACATCTGGGAGGCGGCGATGGCCGCCGGCCATTACCAACTCGACAATCTTACCGGCATCGTGGACAAGAACGAGTTGCAGATTGACGGTTGGGTTCGCGACGTGATGAACATTGATCCCATCGCTGAAAAGTATCGAGCCTTCAACTGGCACGTGCTGGAGATAGACGGCCACAACATGGAGGATATCGTAGCGGCGCTCGAGAAGGCCAAGACGCTCGTCGGCAAACCGACTGTGATCATCGCCCATACGGTCAAAGGCAAGGGCGTTTCCTTCATGGAAAACGAAGCCGGCTGGCACGGGCTGGCGCCCAACAAGGAGCAGTTTGAGAAGGCGATTTCCGAATACAGCGTCCCCGCCTTGCCGCGCGAACGCATTGACGCTCTGCTCGAGAAGGCGGCCAGAAACGCCAGCCAGGTGGCTCGCCGGGCAAAAGATTCCATCCCCAAGTTCAGCCGCGATTACTGGTGGAACGCACAAGCGAACATGAAGGTGGAGATGGACTCGACGCGCATGGGTTTCGGCAGGGGCCTGGAGATCGCCGGCGCCGACGAGCGGGTGGTGACCATTCATGCCGATATTTCCGGCTCCATCCGGATCACCGATTTTGAAGCCAAACACCCGGAGCGGAAGAAGCGCGTCTTCAGCGTGGGCATCGCCGAGCAGAACATGACGGGAGTGGCTGCCGGCTTGGCCAAGGAGGGATTGATTCCGGTCACCGGCACGTATGGCGTCTTTGCTTCCGGGCGATGCTGGGACCAACTGCGAACCACCGTCTGCTATTCCAACCTGAACGTCAAGATTGCCGGCGCCCATGGCGGCATCTCGGTTGGACCGGACGGAGCCACGCACCAGTCGCTCGAAGAAATCTCCCTGATGACCATCCTGCCGAACATGCACGTTGCCGTACCGTGCGATTCCATCGAGACGGAGAGGACAACCATCGCGTGTCTCCTGGACATCGTGGGGCCGGCCTACATCCGCTTTGCCCGGGAAGCCACGCCCATCGTCACTACCAGGGATACACCCTACCTGTTTGGCGTCGCCAACATCCTTCGGTATCGAGGGGAAAAGCCGCGATTCCTGGAGGCATTTGAGACCTGCCTCGCCTCCGGCTATCCGAGCGAGGAGGAAGACGTGAGCATCATCGCTTGCGGGCCGATGGTGCCGGAAGCCATGCGGGCGGCTTGGATCCTCAAAGAAAACTTCGCGATCGAAACCCGCATCGTGAATATGCACACCGTGAAGCCGTTGGACACCGAGGCGGCGGTGCGGGCCGCCGAAGAGACGCAAGTGGTGGTGACCGCCGAGGAGCACCAGGTGGGAGGCTTTGGAAACATCATCGCCGGAGCCATTCTCAGGTCGCGCCGAAAATTCTCAAGGCCGCTCTTGTTTGACATGGTCGGCGTCCAGGACAGGTTCGGCGTCTCCGGAAAACCCTGGGAGCTGGTGCAAACCTTTGGCCTCACCGGAGAACACATTGCCGCCAAGGCGAAGTCGCTTTACGACCAGAAAGTCAGAGCGGGAGTCAAGCCTTCATGACCCGGTGAGACAGCTAGGGACAACGGTTGCCAGGGGAGGAATTTATGCTCGCCGCCATCGAATGCCGTCGCTGCCACAAGACCGTACCGCTGGACGATTACCTCGGGGAGCACCTTGTCCCCGCCGATGAAATTTGCCTCGAATGTGAAAGAAGATCGGCGAGTGCCTGCCGTGAGTGCCAGGCCTATTGGATTTCGGCCAATTCCAATTTTGCCCGCGAGTGCGAGGCCTGCGGCGGCACCAATGCCCTCTTTCTCATGCCGCGCTGGTAAGCGGCACGATCGCCGATGCTCTCTCCTCCTGCCCCTCCGTGTCTTTGTCTCTTTGCTTTATGCCGGTTCTCTTGCGCACCCCATAGGTGCGTGATAGCATGCCGGACGTGCGAGTTTCGGCTTGCACGGCGGCGAGACTTCGGGCTCTGTGCAACGGAACCCCGTGAAACCCGCCAGGTCCGGAAGGAAGCAACGGTAGCGGGTCCTTCCGTGTGCCGCAGAGGACCCGAAGTCTTCAACCGCCCTCCGGACTCATTCCTTGCCCGCATTCGGGCCTGACCCATGAGCTATCAGGTGATCGCCAGAAAATGGCGGCCGCAGACTTTTGACGAAGTCATCGGCCAGGGCCACGTCACGCGAACGCTCAAGAACGCCATCCTCCAAAACCGCCTGGCTCATGCCTACATCTTTTCCGGCGTGCGCGGCGTGGGCAAGACCACCACTGCCCGCATCCTGGCCAAAGCGGTCAACTGCGTGAACGGCCCGAACATCAGCCCCTGCGGCCAGTGCCCGTCTTGCCGCGAAATTGCCGCCGGCAACGCCGTGGATGTCCTTGAGATTGACGCCGCCTCCAATCGCGGCATTGATCAGATCCGCGAGCTGAGAGAAAACGTTCGCTACTTGCCCGCCCGCGACCGCTACAAGGTTTTCATTCTCGATGAAGCCCACCAGCTCACCGAAGACGCCTTCAACGCGCTCTTGAAGACGCTCGAGGAACCGCCTCCGCACGTCCTTTTCATCCTGGCGACCACCAAGCCGGACAACTTGCCGCGAACAATTCAATCGCGTTGCCAGCATTTCCACTTCCGTGCGCTTGCCTATGGCGAAATCCTGGAGCTCATGGCCGACATTGCCGGGAAGGAAAAGATTCCCATCGCGCCCGGCGCGCTGGCCGTGATTGCGCGCTCTGCCGAGGGATCGATGCGCGACGGCCTTTCCCTCCTCGACCAGGCCATCGCCTACTGCGCCGGCGAGGTCACCGAGGCGGAGGTGCGCCAACTGCTCGGCGTGGTCGAGGAGGAAGTGCTCGACCAGCTCATTGAGGCCACCCGCAGTCAATCGAACGAGGTGGCGCTCGAGCTGGTGGATCGGCTGGTGCGAGAGGGGCAGAACCTGGAGCACTTTGTTCGTGAGGCCATTCGACACGTCCGCAATCTGTTGCTGGTGAAGGTTTGCGGCAGCGAGAGTGAGTTGATCCAGGCGCCGCCGGATGGGCGTCCTCGGCTCGCCGAGCAGGCGGAAAGCTTTTCCGAGGAGGACCTGGCGCGTTTCTTCCAACTCTTGATGCGGACGCACTACGATCTTCGGGGGTCGCCCGAGCCGCAACTCCATCTTGAATTGGCTCTTTTGCGAATGGTGCAGAGCGGGCGGCTCAAGTCGCTCGAAGAAGCGCTGGCTGAGCTTCGCGGGGAACCGGCAAGGACCGCTTCAGCAAAAGCCCCCTCTTCCGGCCGCGAGCCCGATGCGGGCGAGCCGGGCCGGGGCAAAGCAAGCGCGACGCCCACGGGCCCGCCGGCTTCGCTCAAGTCTGCTCCGGCCATCGAAGCCGGCCGGGCAGCGGGTCAGGAAGCCGTATCGGCGGTACCGGTGATGTCCGGCGGCGCCGCTGCTGCCGCCCCTGCCCCGGCACCCATCCCGGAAGCGGCCCTTGCCCCGCTGTATGGGGGCGAAGGCTTCGGGACGGCTGCGGCGCTCGACCGGGCGTCGCCGGTCAAGGAAATTCAGCGGTTGGCTTACTCGCGATCAAAATTTCTCGGCGCCATCCTCGAGCAAGCGCGCCGCTGGGAGATGGATGCAGGCGAGCTTCGACTTTTCTATGCCAAGGAAAAACACGCCCTTGCCGAAATGCTTCAAGGCCGTGAACACGTGGAAACATTACGTCAGATCGCCGGCCAAGTTTTGGGAGAGCCTCAGAGGATTTGTGTTAGACTGGAGGCCGGGGAGAGAGCAGGAGTGAACCCGCTTCAAGGCGAGCTGGCGGCTCGCGTCGAGCAAAACCCGGTCGTCCGAATCATGCTCAAAAGTTTTGGCGGACGGATCTCGGAAGTCACCGAAAACCACGACCCCACCGAGGAATAGAGAAATGGAAACGCGCAACTTGCAGCAAATGCTCATGCAAGTGAAAAAGATGCAGGAGCAGATGCAGAAGCAAATTGACGAGCTGGAAGTGGAAGCTTCGTCCGGCGGTGGGATGGTGGTGGTCAAGATGAACGGACAAAAACAGCTTCGCACCGTCCGCATTGATCCCGAACTGATGAAAACGCCTGACCTGGAAATGTTGCAAGACCTTGTTCTCGCCGCGGTCAACGAAGCCAGCCGAAAGGTGGACGAAGAGCTCTCCAGCCGCATGGGCAACCTGACGGGCGGTCTGGGCGGTCTGGCCGGCCTCAAGATACCGGGACTTTTCTAAGGCCGTTCCAACTTGGGTTACCTCGAACACATTGACAGAAATGAGAGACATGGCAAGGATGGAAAGCTAACGCCTTCCGCCACGCCGCCCAAGCGCTTGTCGTCCAGCTCCGTCCATGCCTGACTACGCCGAACCGATTGCGCGATTGATTGACGCGCTCAAGCGCCTGCCCGGCATTGGGCAGAAATCCGCGCAACGCATTGCCTTCCACATCCTGCGGACTCCCGATGCGGAGGCCGGCGCGCTCGCCGACGCCATTCGCGAAGCCAAAGAGAGAATCCGCTATTGCTCCGTCTGCAACAACATCACTGATGTGGATCCGTGCCTCTACTGCTCCGGCGTCTCGCGGGCGCGAAATGTCATCTGCGTGGTGGAAGAGCCGCCCAATATCCTTTCCATCGAAAAAACGCGGCAGTTCAACGGGCTCTATCACGTCCTGGGCGGCGCCATTGCCCCGCTGCAGGGGGTAGGGCCCGAGCAACTCAAGATCAAGAGCCTGCTCGAACGATTGAAGGGCGGCACAGTGCAGGAGATCATCGTCGCCACCAATCCGACGGCCGAGGGCGAAACGACTGCTGTCTATCTCTCTAAGCTCCTCAAGCCGCTCGGCGTCCGCGTTACCCGCATTGCCATGGGCATTCCCGTCGGCTCCGACATTGATTTCGCTGATGAAGTCACCATGCTCAAGGCCATCGAAGGTCGCCGGGAGATCTGATCCCCGCCCGTCAACCTTCGCCCCGCCCGGCAAGCTCCGCTATAATGCTCTGCCATGTCGAATTATGCCTACGCCGGATTCTGGCTGCGCGGTTTGAGTGAAGCCAACATGCTGGAGGACTTTCGCAAATTTCTCGAGCTCTTCCCGAGTTCGCCGGCGCGGCCCGGGTTGCACTCCCTGACCATCCGGGCGGTGGATGCCGCGCAGACCGCGCTCCTCCAGCGCGACTTTCGCCTCGAACCCATGCGGCCGGACGAATGGCTGGAAGTGGCTCAAGAATTTCTCCACGACGATAGCTCCTACGAGACGACGGCCTTCTGGGATCTTTGGACGCTTTCCCGCACCGCTGAAACGTGGCAATGGCGGCTGGAGGCGCAACCCGTCGAGCTCGTCTGCCATGGCCCCGCCTACGATGATGGGGTTTATCAAGAGCTGGGATACTTCCACCTCGTCGCCGGCCCGGAGCACCTGTTTGTCGGGCGGGCCGGGCTGCTTCCGGCCCATGCCGGCGCTTCTTCCCTCCACTCCCTTCAGGGCAGGCCTTCAGGGCTTGCCCTCGAAGAGGAGACGCGGTTGGTGAGTTACATGAGCGATGAGGCTCACCGCCGCGAATACTTGACCAAAACGCAGGAGAACATTCGCCGGCTGCTCGGTTGGGCGCGAAAGGTCGAGCGCTCCCTGCCGGTAGAGCGCATGCTCCTGTGGTCGGAAGGCGAGGAAGATTTCCGCGAGCGCATCGAATCCATCCTTGCCGCGGCGGGATGAGACGTCCGGCAGGCGCCGGCGTAGGCTATAATTTGAAATGCACAAGCATTCACGAGAAATGTCGTTCTTGTTGATGGGTTTGCTCGCGGCGCTGGCCGCCTGCCAAAGTGACCCGCCACGCTTGAAGCCGCTGCAACCGGCCGAACCCAACCCCATGCTCGAATATCAAGCGGCGAGCGAAGCCGCACTCGGCCTGCCGAGTGAGATTCTGGCAGCGGGCGACCTCGCCGGGAACGGCACGGTTCAGATCCTGGCCATCCAGGGCGAACCGATGGGCAGTTCAGGGGCGGAGCGCAAGATCTGGCGAGCAGCGCTGCTGGAAAAGCGCGCTGACCGCTGGCAGGAACTCTTGCGCGCTGACCAACATCTAAAAAACGGACGCGGCTACCTGGGGGCGACCCCGGCTGAAGGCGCCGCTGCATGGACACTGCGCTTGGAGCGCGGCTCCGGCGGAACGACGCTCCTTTTCACGCCGCTGTTGGCAGGCAGGTTGGACCGCAAGCCGATTCCGGTACGATGGAATCCAGCCGTAAGACGCTACCAGGCGCTGGACGCGGCCGGCAAAATGTTTCTCGCCGACCGGGCCGCGCTCGCCGCCGTCAAAATGGATTTGCGCCGGGGCAAGCGGTAGAGATCTATGTCCTCGAATCAAAACATCCCACAGTCAGCCAAGGGTTCGCGCTGGAAGCTGCTCCGCCCGCTCGGCGTTTACCTCCGGCGCTACCGCCGCGGGGTGATCGTCGGCTTCCTTATGCTGCTTTGCTACCGCGGCTTTGACGTGGCTTTTCCGCTGGTTCTGGGCCGCGCCATCGATGTCATCAAGCAGCAACTTACCCGTGAAGCGCTGGCTCATTATGCCCTTTTGCTCATCGCGCTAACCGTCGGCAAAGGGTTTTTCCTTTTCTGGATGCGCTGGATTTTGATCGGGGTCTCGCGCGACATCGAATATGACCTGCGCAACGATCTCTTCGCCCACCTGGAAAAATTGACGCCGCGTTTCTACGTGCAAAACCGCACCGGGGAGTTGATGTCGCGTTGCACCAACGACTTGAGCGCCGTGCGCATGCTGCTCGGCCCGGGGATCATGTATTCGGCCAACACTGTCGTTGCCTTCGCCGCCGCCATTCCCCTGATGCTTCACCTTTCCTGGCGGCTGACGCTCTTCCTTTTGATTCCGATCCCACTTGTCTCCCTGGCGGTGCGCCACTTCGGCCGCGCCATCCACGACCGCTTTGCTGAGATTCAGGCTTCCTTGGCCGCCATCAGCGCCCGCGTCCAGGAAAACCTTGCCGGGGTGCGAGTGGTGCGCGCTTTCTGCCAGGAAGAAGCTGAGCTGGAATCGTTTCAGAACTTGAACCGCGAATACATCGAGCGCAATCGCCGCCTGATACGCGTCCAGAGCATGTTTTATCCGGCTCTGATGATCCTCATCGGCGTGACCTACCTGATGGTGCTGTGGTACGGCGGCCGGCAAGTGCTTGCCGGGCGGCTCACGATCGGCATGTTTACCGCCTTTACCGGATACCTCTTCATGCTGAGCTGGCCGATGATCGCCCTCGGTTGGGTGGTCAATCTGCTCGAGCGCGGCTCAGCCGCGATGGGCCGGATCCAGTACATTCTCGAGTCCGAGCCGGAAATTGCCGACCGGCCCCGACCAGCCGGGGCGCCGGCCGCCGAACCGATTCGTGGCGAAATCGAGTTTCGCAAGCTCAGTTTTTCTTACAACGCGGTTCCGATTTTGAAAAATATTAGCCTGAAGATCGCTGCCGGGGAAACGGTGGCCATCGTTGGCCCGACCGGCTGCGGCAAATCCACGCTGGTCAGCCTCATCGCCCGCCTCTACGACGCCCCGGAAGGGGCGCTCTGGCTCGACGGCCGCCCCATCACCGACTATCCCATCGGGGAACTGCGGCGCGCGATCGGCTTTGTGCCGCAAGAGACATTTCTTTTTAGCGAGACGGTGGGCGAGAACATCGCCTTTGGCCTCCCCGATGTCTCTCCGGAGGCGGTCGAGAAAGCGGCCGAGATCGCCAGCATCCACGGCGACGTCGAGGACTTTCCCCGAAAATTCGACACCATGGTCGGCGAACGCGGCATTACGCTCTCCGGCGGACAAAAACAGCGGACGGCTCTGGCTCGCGCCATCTTGCGCGACCCCAAGATCTTGATCCTCGACGACGCTCTTTCCAGCGTGGACACCCAAACCGAAGAAAAGATTCTTCGCCGCCTGGCAGAAATCTTGCGCCTGCGGACGACGATCCTGATTTCCCACCGCGTATCCACGGTGCGCCACGCCGACCAGATCGTGGTTCTGCGCCATGGCGAAATTGCCGAGCGTGGCACGCATGAAGAATTGATTGAGCGCGGCGGCTACTACTACGACCTCGACCAGAAGCAATTGCTCGAAGAGGAACTGGAATCCGCCTGAGGCAGGGTGATGGCAGAGCACGGAAACTATCACGAAGAAGAGGCGCTCGGCAAAGCCTACGACCATCGCCTGATGCGCCGGCTGCTGCGCTACCTGCGGCCTTACCGGTGGCAGGTTGCTTTTGCCCTGGCAGTCATTATCGTGGATTCGGCGCTCCAGGTGATTCCACCCTTGCTGACGATGATCGTCATTGACCGCTACCTCGGCGGCAGCACCGGTGCTCCGCGCCTCGACCCCTTCGCCGTTTTCCTCCGCGACCAGGCCCAACACTTTCTGAGCGCAGATCCCTGGGTGGGCTTAAGCCAGGTCGCCGGTTTGTTGCTCCTGACCCTGTTCCTGGCCTTCTCCTTCGAGTATGCCCAGACCTACGTCATGCAGATGGTTGGCCAGCGGGCGATGTTTGACATGCGAAGCGAGATTTTCCGTCATTTGCAGAGGCTCGATCTCGCCTTTTACGATCGCCATCCGGTCGGGCGCTTGCTGACGCGCGTCACCACCGACGTGGATGTCCTCAACGAGTTATTTGCTTCGGGAGTGGTGGCGATTTTCGGCGATATCTTTACTCTTGCTTTTATCGTGAGCGTGATGCTGGCCATTGACTGGCGATTGGCGCTGGTCACGTTCGCGGTGGTGCCGCTCATCTTTGCGGTGACGATGGTATTCCGGCGATACGTGCGGGATGCCTTCCGGCGGGTGCGCACGGCGGTGGCGCGCATCAACGCCTTTCTTCAAGAGCACATCAGCGGCATGGTCGTCGTGCAGCTTTTCAACCGGGAAGAGCGGGCAGCGCGGCAATTTGACCGGATCAATCGCACACACCTGAAAGCCTTCAAGGACACGATCCTGGCGCACTCCCTTTTCTATCCGGCGGTCGAGTTCCTGGGAACACTGGCGATTGCGATGATCTTGTGGTTTGGCGGCGTGGCGAGCCTGAAGAATCCAGACGCGGTCTCGCTCGGCATCATTATCGCCTTCACCCAATATGCCCGCCGCTTTTTCCAGCCGATTCAGGACCTGAGCGAGAAGTACAACATTTTGCAATCAGCCATGGCCAGTTCGGAGCGCGTGTTCACGCTCCTGGACACTCCGGTGAAGATCGCTTCTCCACGCGCGCCACAAGCGCTCAGCCTGACCGGCGGGCGGGTGGAGTTTCGCAATGTCTGGTTCGCCTATCGCGACCATCCGGCGACCGGGGAGCCGGACTGGGTGCTGAAGGACATCAGCTTTGTCGCCGAACCGGGAGAGACGCTGGCGCTTGTCGGGCACACCGGCGCCGGAAAGACCACCATCATTCAGCTTCTCCTCCGCTTCTATGACGCCCAGCGGGGCGAGATTCTGCTGGACGGCGTGAACGTGCAGGAGGCGGATCTGCGGGCGCTGCGGGAAAATTTCGGAATCGTGCTTCAGGACCCTTTTCTTTTTTCGGGCACCATCGAAAGCAACATCCGCCTGGGAACCGGGTGGGTGACCGAGGAAGATGTGGCTCAGGCGGCGGAAGAGGTTCGGCTCGGCGACTTTATTGAAACGCTGCCCGGCCGCTTTCAGGAAGAAGTGAAGGAGCGCGGGGCAACTCTCTCTGTCGGGCAGCGCCAATTGCTTTCCTTTGCCCGCGCCCTCGCCCACGATCCCCACATCCTGATTCTCGACGAAGCCACCTCAAGCGTGGATACCGGAACGGAGATGCAGATCCGCGAGGCGCTCGCGCGGCTCATCGAGGACCGGACTTCGATCATCATTGCCCACCGGCTCTCGACCATTCAGCGCGCCGACAAAATCCTGGTCCTGCACAAGGGCCGGTTGCGCGAGACGGGCACCCACCAGGAGTTGCTCGCCCAGCGCGGCATCTACTATCGCCTGTATCAACTGCAATACAAGGATCAGGAGATTCCTGTCGGGGACGATTAGAGACGCGCGTCCCTGTCATCCGAGGGCTGGGCATACCCGGCCGATTGAGATATGTTTCTGCCTGCCCCGATGGGAGCGGGGCCGGCGTCCCGCGGCACCCTGGTATGAATCCTTCGGCGCTCATTGTTTCCGGCGAGGCCTCCGGCGAACGCTACGGCGGCATGCTGGTGCGCATGCTTCGCCAGCGTTTGTCGCTGGATTGGTTCGGCCTGGGTGGCGACGAAATGCAAGCGGCGGGGGTCGAACTGCTTGTCCATGCCCGGGAGCTTGCCGTCGTCGGCCTGAGCGAGGCGATAGCCGGCCTGCCCAAGTTCTTTCGTGTCTTCCGGCAGATCCTGCGACAGGTGGATCGGCTCCGACCGCGCTTCGCCGTACTGATCGACTTCCCGGACTTCAATCTTCGTCTGGCGCGGCGGTTGAAAAATCGCGGCGTGCCGGTGGTTTACTTTGTAAGCCCGCAGCTCTGGGCGTGGCGCCCCGGGCGCATCCGTGCCTTGAAGCAGACCATCAGTCACATGCTTTGTATTTTCCCGTTTGAAGAGCCGCTTTATCGCGATGCCGGTGTGCCGGTGTCCTACGTCGGTCATCCCCTGGTGGACATCGCCCGGCAAACGAAAAGCCGTGAAGAATTTTTAAGCCGGCAGGATCTCAAGCTATCGCGGCCGGTGGTTGCCATGCTCCCGGGCAGCCGTCTTCGAGAGATCCGACATCATCTCCCCATCCTGCTGGAGGCGGCCGCGCAACTCGAAGCAACCCACCGCGTTCAATTCCTTCTCCCTCGGGCAAGCACGGTCGAGGCCGGCGCCCTGGTTCCCTTCCTCCGCGCCCATCCGGTGGGGGATCGCATCCGAATCGTCGAAGACGACATCTATAATTGTTTGGGCTCGGCCGACCTGGCCATTGTTTCGAGCGGCACCGCCACCGTGGAAGCGGCGCTCCTCCGAACACCGATGATTGTCATTTATCGCGTTTCCCGGGCAAGCGCAGCGGTTCTTCGCCGGTTGGTCCGAACGCCCCACTACAGTATGGTGAACTTGATCGCCGGCCGGTCGGTCGTGCCCGAGCTCATCCAGGAAAAGTTCACGGCTGACGCAGTAGTGCGGGAGACGGCTGCCCTGCTCGATTCGCCTGAGGCTCGAAAATTCATGCAGTCCAACCTGGCTGAGGTGGCGCGCAAGCTGGGTTCGGCCGGGGCGATGGAGCGGGCCGCAGCGGTGATTACGACCCTTTTTGCTCCGGCGGAGACTCGGCCCTAGTGCGCTTCCGGGCCTCAAGAGTCCGCGTGAAAACTCGCGTGTCTCGTCAGGGCAGGGCGCAAGAAGAGGAAGGTACCCAGCCCAGGCACTCGACCCCAAGCGCCGAGCCCCCAGGCACCTGCCTGGGGGACGAAGAACGAACCCGGTGGCGGGCGCCACCGGGCTCGGCATGGATGGGTTTTCACACAAACTCCTCAAGCCGGGAGAAAGCAAGAGCAACTCGAAGCCGCTGATTTTGTGTCATACAATGGGGTTTTGGAATCGAGGTCGAGGATGAAACGTTTTCGCAGAGCTTTCCTGGCAATCATCGGAATCGCTGCAGCGGGCGTTTGGTCGGCGCAGGCCCAAACGCAAGCTCCGGCGCGCAAGCCGGCGGTTCTGGCCGAATCCTACGTGATCGAAGCTGAGCTCGTGCCTGAGCGCCACGAATTGACCTCGCGCGCGCGGGTGGACCTGCTGGCAAGCGAAACCGCCTCCACCGCAGTCTTCCAACTCCACCCGAATCTCAAGGTGAGCCGGGTCACCGACGCTGCCGGGAAGTCGCTGGTGGATGAGCGCCTTGCCGAGGATACCTTTAGCGTGCAACTCGGGCAGCCGCTGGCTGCCGGACAACGGGGAACCATTTACGTGGAGTACTCCGGAACTTTTTCCGGCGAGAGAGCGAATCGCGCGCCCAAACTGGCTTACATCGGTCCCGAGGGTTCCTATCTGCTCTATGCGGCCCGATGGTTTCCGGTCACCGATTGGTCCGCCAATCGTTTCAAGGCAGAGTTCCGCATCAGCGTTCCCGCCGGAATGACCGCCGTTGCCCCGGGCGATGTCATCCCAAACCCGGGAGCGGCCGTAGGCAAGTCCATCTTTGCGTATCGCTACGACATCGCCGCCCAACCCGGCACGTTGGTTGCCGGCGTCTATCAGCCAACCCCCGTTCAGGCCGAGGGACTGGCGGCCACGTTCTATTTGAAACCCGAGCACGCCGCTTTGGCGGCACCCTACGGTGAGGCGGCGGGCAAGATATTCAGCTTCTTTTCTGACCGCTTTGGCCCGCTTCCCTGGCGCCATCTTTCGATTATCGAAATTCCAGACGGCTCCTTGCCCAGTTTCAACGCCCCCGGGCTGGTGCTATTTGCCGAGCGGAGTTGGGACCCGAAGGTGAACTACAAGCTGCTGGCAAGGGAGGTGGCGGCGCAGTGGTGGGGCGGGCTCGTCCGCCCGGCGACGCCAGCCGATGCTTGGCTGGGCGACGGCCTGGCTCGCTATGCGGAAGCTCTCTACGTGCAACACCTCGCCGGCGACATGGCGCTCTCCCAAATGCTGGATGATTTCATCATCGGCGCGCTCCTGCACGAAGACGCCGCTCCGGTGGCTTCCGGGCGTCTCAAGGAATTCACTCCTGAATACCGGTCGGTGATCGTGAACAAGGGCGCGATGATCTTTCACATGCTTCGTGGTGTATTGGGCGACCCGATGTTTCTTGACGTGCTCCGCACTTTCTTCAGCAACTTTGCCAACCGCTCCGCCACCACCAAAGATTTTCAGGAGATCGTCAACCGTGCCACCGGCCAGGACCTGAATTATTTCTTCGCCGAGTGGCTCTACTCAACCGGCATTCCCAATTTGTCCACCGACTATGTCATCTATCGTACTCAAAAGGGGTTCAAGGTGGTCGGAAAGATCAACCAGGATCTGGATATATTCCGCATGCCCATTGAAGTCAAGATCGAAACGGAGGGCAACCCCGAGACAAGAAAGGTGGAAGTGATCGGCACCAGTTCCGACTATATCATCGAGACATTCGGTCGCCCGAAGACCATTACCCTCGATCCGAACAACAACATCCTGAAATGGAATCCGGGGTTGCAAGTGCGGGTGGCGGTGGCGCGGGGTGAGGAGCTGGTCGAGCAGAGCCAACCCTACGAAGCGGTCCGCGAGTATCAGAAAGCGCTCGATGTCAATCGGAACAGTTCGCTTGCCAACTTCCGCATCGGCGAAGCCTTTTTTGCCATGAACAACTACCAGGCTTCGGCCAACGCCTTCCGCGAAGCCCTCAACGGAGACCTTACCCCCAAGTGGACGGAAGTCTGGTCCCACATTTATCTTGGAAAGATCTACGATCTCACCGGCTCGCGCGAACGGGCGCTGCGTGAATACCAGAAAGCCCTCGACACCAATGACAATACCCAGGGGGCGCAAAACGAAGCCCAACGCTGGCTGAACGAACCTTACAAAGCCGTAAAAATCGGCTAGCCCGTTCCAACTGGTTCGAGCTATTTCCCGTGCATCTCGTTCCAACAAGTAGGAACGGCGCTTCCCGCCCGCATCGAGCTTCCGCCCGGCCTGCGTTTCCCATCAAATCCCTGCCAATCCGCTGAGACTTTGCGGCACCAGGCCCTTTTGTTGGATCAGCACGCGAAAGGTTTCGCCCATTCCTTCCGGGTAGATCAGCGTTTTGAGCTGGAGCCGCGCTCGATAGCGATCGGTTTCGGACTGGCCCTCGTCGTACAGATCGGCGAACTCGTTGCCACGCCCCAACGCCATCAGGAATTGCATCTGGCTCGCAAGGCCGGCCAGCTCAAGACCGTTTTCTCTCCCCGCCTCGATGAGGGCAGTGAAATTGACGTGGTGGGTCAGGTCCTGCTCGCCGGGAGACTCCAGAAGGCGCCCGTGCGCCCGATGCTGCCGGTAAGCCATGAGAGTTCCCGAGAAGTGGCGCTCGTCGAAAAGTTGGTTGGCGAGGTATCCGTAGTCAATCGTCAGCACAAAACCGCGCTCCAGTCGTTGCCCGACGTCCGCCATCCATGCCAGTGCGCAAAGATCCGCCTCGGCACGTTGCCCTTCGGCAAGTTGAATCCCGAAACGAGAGAAATATTCCCCGAGAGCCGAACTCGATGGCTCGGAGACAGTCTCCGCCAGTTCGCCATCTCGCGTCGAAACAAAAACCTCCTGCATCCGGCCAGCTTCCTGCGCCACCACGTGCACGGGAAACGAGTCCACCAATTCGTTCGACAGAACACAACCCGCGACCGGCCCCGCCGGCATCCGCGATTCCATCACCATTCGGCCGGCGGCAAGATGTTCGCCCAACTGCTTCTCCTGCTCTGCTCGAGCCGCCGGGGAAGGCTCCACCGAAACATAGCGCGCGACACGATAGATTTCGGGGCGCTTCCGCGAGAGCCACGCCAGAATGGCCTCTGCCAGCCGGCCGTTCCCCGAACCCGCCTCCATGATCGAAAAAGGGTCGGGCGAACCCAGGATGGTCCACATCTCGGCAAGCTGGCTGGCCATCAGCCGCCCAAACACCGGGTGCAACTCCGCGCTGGTGTAGAAATCGGCTGCCTCTTCCCTCTGTTTCATGTAGTACCCGTGCTGCCGGTGATAAAGGCAGGCCTCGATAAACTCGCAGTAGGTGATCGGCCCGGAGCGGCGAATCTTCTCGATGATTTCGGCTTCGAGCGGCGTTCGCAGACGCGTTTGAACCATCGCCGCTAATACTCTTTCATCTGAGGATTCCGGTTGAACATCTCAACGACGTAATCGTGAAGACAGTCGTAGAGCTGGCGCTGAAAATTCCAGGGGAACTGCGAGCTTTCAATCTCGCGGGGCAGGAGTTGAAACCGGTAGCGGTGCACCTCCACTCCAGGCGGCTTGAACCGAATCTCGACTTCGATGCGCTCGCCTGCCGGCTCGGCGCTGAAAGCAAAGAGAGGATGCTCGTAGCGCTCCAATTCCCTTCGCACCTTCTCGACCAGCTCGTGCCCTTCCAACTATTTGCTCCTATGAGTTCCATTCTGTCGCGATGCTGGTGGGAAGCTGCCGTCTTCCTTCCTTCTTAGCCCTCTCAAGTTGGAACGGCGCTGGTTCACGGTGCCGCCTCGGCCGGGAAGGTCTGCCCGGCCCAGTCCCGGATTCGCTCTTCGATACGGTCCCGCACCCGCCGGAAGGCTTCGGCTTGGTTCTCCTGGTCAAACTCCACCGGATCGGGAAAAGGCCAATGGAGCCGGGCCCGCTTGCCGCGAAGGTTCGGGCAGGCAGTTGCCGCCGAATCGCACAGCGTAATCACGTAGTCGAATTCACCCGCAAGCTCCTCCACCGATTTGGAATGCTGGTGGCGGATATCAATGCCGCGCTCCGCCATCACCTCCATCGCCAAGGGGTGAACGCGCGATGCAAACGTTCCGGCGCTCGAAACTTCCATATGTTCCGGCAGGATGGCGCGAGCCAGGCCCTCCGCCATTTGGCTGCGAGCGGAATTGGCGGTGCAGACAAATGCGATGCGAACGGTTCGGGCGCGATCGGGGGTCATGGTTTCTCAAACTTCGGCCGCAGCTCGTGCCATACTTCTTCAAATGTCTTGAGGGCGTCGGAGTCGAAGAGAACAAAATAAATTCGCTCCACAGGCGTTGGCGATTCAAAATGTCTCGCAACCTCTTCCAGCATAATTTCAGCGCATTCGCGCAGCGGAAAGCCGGCGATTCCGGTGCCAATCGCGGGGAAGGCGATGGTGTGAATTTGATTTTCCTTGGCGCGCCTCAAGCTGTTGCTGGTGGAGGCGCGCAAAGATTCGCGCGTCGTCAGCCCTCCCAGCCGCATGCTGGCCGCGTGAATCACGTAGCTGGCTTTCAAATTGCCCCCCGAGGTAACCGCTGCCTCGCCTATGGAAATCGTGCCGATCTGGTCGCACTCCTTCTGAATCCGGTCGCCACCCTTGCGCCGAATCACCCCGGCCACCCCGCCGGCGAGTTGGAGGTCATTGTTCGCGGCGTTGACAATCGCCTCCACCTGCATTTCCGTCAGGTCGCCCTGCATCAGGATGATCCTGTTTTCGAGCATCGTTACTATCTCTGGCGCGACGATTTATCGTTATGATAGCAGAATCGCTGCTCATGGACGCAGGAGTGCCGGTGAGGACGCCGCTCGGGCCGCCTGAGCAGCCAACTGAATACCAGGGGAAGCAGGTTCGAACGGGACTACAGAGGAAAGAGGGCTGCGGCATTGTCATAGAAAATCATGCTCTTGGCCTTGTCTGAAAGATTCAGCCGGCAAATGGCATCCATGTTGGCCGGCATGCTCGCCACCGATGGCCCGGGCCAGTCCGAACCATAGAGAACCTTCCGGGCGATCTCTTCCAGTCGCGGGAAATACTCGAGCAGCCGGTGCGGCGGAATGCTGGAAATGTCCATCCAGACATTCGGATGACGGCGGACGATAAAGAAAGCGTTGTTCATCCAGAGGGGCCGGCCGCCATGAGCAAGAATGATTCGGAGACGCGGAAAATCCACGGCGACGTCGTCCACAAAGAGGGGATCGGCATAGATGTTCCGCGCCCCGGGGAAGACGGACGTGCCGGTGTGAAACATCACCGGCAGGTTATGGTGTTGCGCTCGCTCGTAGATCGCCGCCTGAGTGCCCAGCCCCTGCCGGTATTCATTGGGGTAGAGAAGCTGGTGCGGCGGGTGGACCTTGAGCATGCGAATGCCCAGAGTGACCAGGCGATCCACCTCGCCAGCCGCGTCAGAAACATACCGGGGATGAACGGAGCCCACGGCGATCAGTCTCTTGGGAAATGGCGCCGCGTACTTGGCCACCCAGTCGTTGACTTCAGGCGTGAAACCGATCACGTCGGGGCTGACGTAGTTGATCAACGCCGCTCGCTCCACTTCGATAGAGTCGAGCAAAGCGACAAACTTGGCCGGGCTCCGGAACCATTCGACCAATTGGTCAAAATCCTTTCGCCCGCGCCGGATCAGTTCCAGCGCCTCCGGCTTGAACATCTCGAGCGGCTGCACGTGAACGTGCAGATCGATGACACGATACGACATGTAAGGTCCAAGTCAGGCCCGAGGGCCATCGCGCCAGACCGCTTCCAGGGCGCGGCGCGTGTACACTTTCAAGATCTCGCGGCGGTACTCCGGAGTGGAAGCTGAAGTCGTCAGCGGCTTGCCCGTGCGGGCTGCCATGCGGGATGCTTCCTCAAGCAGTTCATGGCTGATTCGCTTGCCGGCAAGCAGGCTGCCGACCTCCCGGATGAGTAACGGCGCCGGGTTGACCGCAGTGAGCGCCACTCGCGCATCCCGGCACGTTCCACCCCGGTCCGTCTTCATGGCGGCGGCCACGCCCACCAGCGGATAGTCAATCGAATTACGAATGCGAAACTTCTTGTAGCAGCCGCGGTAGCCAGCCATGCGAGCCGGAAGATAGACGGCTGTCAGCAACTCCTCCTGCTCCAGATGGATGCGATCCATCCCGTCGTTCCTGTAGAACTCATCCAGGCGAACGCGGCGCCGGCCACCCACGCTCGCGATTTCGGCCTCGCCATCGAGGGTGAGCAGCGCCGGAGCGGTGTCACCCGACCAGACGGCCCAGCAGCGCTGCCCCCCCGGCGCCACGTGGCAGATGGAGCCATCCTTCTTGAGGCAGAAGCCGCACGCATGGCGCCAGAAAAAGGACTGGTTATACCACCGGCAGCGCGTCTCCAGGCACAGGTTGCCGCCAATCGTGCCCATGTTGCGCAGCAACGGGCTGGCAATGGTGGCGGCGGCTTCCGACAACACCGGGTAAGCGGCCCGCACCGCTTTCGCTTCAGCAACCTCGGTGATGGTGGTCAACGCGCCGATGCGCAGGCCGTCGCTGGCCCCCATTAGATCGGGGCTGGCCGAAGAGCTGATGCCGGAAAGTCCTGGTAGGCCCTTGATGTCCAGCACGAATCGTGGCGAAAAAAGCTTCATGCGCAAATTCGGAATCGCATCCGTCCCGCCGGCGATCACCATGGTGTCCCGGCCGTGATCGGCCAGGAAGCGCAAGGCTTCTTCCAGTGTTTCCGGACGAACCAGCTCAAATTCCGGCAGGCTCATCTTTTTGAGTGCCTTTCGACTGCTTCTCTTTTTCCCGAAGCGCTTTCAGAATCTTCTCCGGCGTGATCGGCAAGCTCTTGATGCGCACGCCGACCGCGTCGTAGATGGCATTGGCCACCGCCGGGAGCGCGGCCGCTAGCGATCCTTCCCCGGCTTCCTTGGCACCCATCGGGCCCTCGGGGTCCACTGACTCGACAAGGATGGTCTCAATCGGCGGCGATTCGAGCGTGGATGCCGTGCGATACTCGAGCATGGAAGGATTCATGAGCCGCCCCTTTTCCCAGATCAACTCTTCCTGCAGGGCTTGCCCGAGGCCCATCCAGACGGAGCCTTGTACCTGTCCCTCGACGCTGAGCGGGTTCAAGGCACGACCGCAATCATGGGCGGCGATGATCCGGTCAACGGTCACCTGGCCTGTTTCCGGATCGACCGTGACCTCGGCAACCTGCGCGCTGTAGCTATAGGCCGGCGATGGCCCCACACCCGCGCCCTTGAATTTTCCCCCTTGTGCCTCCGCCGGCGGCGTATAAGTTCCTTTCGCTACCAGAGCGCGCGCATCGGGCGCGCCGGGAGCGTCCAGGGCGGCGAGGACTGCCTGTTCAAAGCTCATCGCCCTCTCAGGATCGTCAGGGCAAAAGACTCGCTCATCGCGGAAAAGGATGCGCTCGGCCGGACAGGCGAACCGCTTGCCCACCACTTCCAGGATTTGGCGCTTCATCTCGCGGGCAGCTTCGAGACAAGCATTCCCGGCCATAAACGTCACCCGGCTCGAATAGCTGCCCAGGTCCACCGGCGTCAAATCGGTGTCCGCCGCAACCAGTTTGACCCGCTCGACGCTCACCCCCAATTCTTCGGCTACGAGCTGAACCTGAATCGTGTCCGACCCCTGGCCAATCTCGGAAGCGCCGCTGAAGAGAGTGACCGTGGCGTCGCGATCCACCTTGATGTTGACGGTGGTGTGCGGCATGTTCGAGCGAATGATGGGGTTCGCCGCCCCGCTGACGTAATGGCTCCCGGCCAGGCCCATGCCTTTGCCGAAGGGCAACTTGCCTTTCTTCTCACGCCAGCCGGAGCGCTCCACCACTTTTTCCACGCATTCCGGATAACCATAGCTGGTCACCCGCAGGCCGTTCACCGTCATGCAGGGCGCTTGCAGGAAATTGCGCCGTCGAATTTCCGCCGCGTCCATCCCGATCTCCTCCGCCAGCATGTCCAATTGCGACTCGAAGGCAAAGCGCACGTTCACCGTGCCGTGGCCGCGCATGGCCCCACAAGCCGGCTTGTTCGTCAGAACGCGATAGCCGTCATAGCGGACGTTCGGAATGTGATACATCGCGTTCAAGAGCGCGCCGGAATAGAGAATCGTTACCGGGCCGTAGCCGCAATAGGCGCCGCCGTCTTGAACCACCCGCGCTTCCACGGCGGTGATTTTGCCCTCCCGGCTCACTCCTGTTTTCAAGTCAATGATGGTGATCGGCCGGCCGCGATGGGCGTAGAAAACCTCCTCGCGCGTGTAGCATATCTTCACCGGCCTCTGCGCCTTGCGCGCCAGCACCGCCGCGGCAACTTCGACGGAAATGACCTCGCTCTTTCCACCAAAGCCGCCGCCAATCAGCGGCTTGATGACGCGAATCTGGCTCATGGGGAGTTCGAGAACTTCGGAAAGCGTCCGCTGCAGGTAATAGGGAACCTGGGTCGAAGACCACACCGTGAGCCGGCCATCCGCATCAAAGGCGGCGAGCGTCGCGTGGGGCTCCATGGCGGCGTGGGTTACCTCGCTGCAGTAAAAGTGATCCTCACGGACGCAGGCGGCCTCAAGAAAACCCTCTTCCGGGTCGCCAAAGACATGGTGATATTCCTTTTCGATATTGTTGGGCTTGTCGGCGTGCAGCCGGTGCTCGGCGGCTTTCATGGACTCGATGGGATCGAAAAAGGCCGGCAGCGATTCATAGTCCACTTCGATCAATTCCAGGGCTCGCTCGGCCGTGGCCGTGTCCACCGCGGCGACCCCGGCAACGTTGTCGCCGATGTAGCGCGCTTTGTCAGCCGTGAAGACGCACTCATCATGGCCAATGGGCAGGATGCCATAGGGCCGGGGCACATCTTGCCCGGTGGCGACGGCATGGACCCCGGGGAGCGCCTCAGCCTTTTCGGTGTGGATGGCGCGAATGTGGGCATGCGGGTGCGGGCTATGTAGAATTTTGCCGACCAGCATGCCGGGCAGCTTGAGGTCATCGGCATACAGGCCGGCGCCGGTGACTTTCGCGGGCGCGTCAAGCATGGCGAGGCGTTTGCCGATAGTAGTGAACTCCGCCACGCTTACCTCCCTACCGCCGCTTCCCGATGGATGCGCATCAATTGGATGGCTCGATCGATGGATTCGAGGATCTGTGTGTAGCCCGTACAGCGGCAAAGGTTGCCGCCGAGTGCCTGGTTGATTTCCTCATGGCTGGGATTCGGGTTCGCTTCAAGGAGGGCTCGCGCGGTAATGATCATGCCCGGGGTGCAAAATCCGCACTGCGCTCCGCCGGCTTCGCAGAAACCGCGCTGAAGCGGGTCGAGCTGCCCCTCTCGCGCGACGCCTTCAATCGTCGTGATCTCGGCCTCCTGGTAGCTGGCCGCCAGCATCACGCAGGAGAGCATCGGCATGCCGTTCACCAGGACGGTGCAGCAGCCGCAGCTTGAATCATCGCAGCCGCACTTCGTCCCGGTGAGGCTGATCTCCTCCCGAAGCACCTCAAGCAGGGAGCGATTGGGGTAGATCGCCAGGTCATGGGCTTGGCCGTTAATGAGCTGCCGGATGAGTTGCTTGTTCACGGCGCTGTGTCCTTGAACTCATCTTGCTCGTGAGCCCGCCCCGCCGTGGCGGGACAGAGTTACGCTATGAAGCCATTTCCGCATAGCGCTTTTCATCGAACCCGAGCACGATCTCTTTGCCGCGGGCCAGAATCGGCCGCCGGATCAAATTCGGTTCCTTCATCATCATCTCGATGGCCCTGGCGCGCGATGGCCGATTTGTCTTCATGTTCATGGTTCGATACAGCTCGTTCTTCGGATTGAGGAATTCCCGGTAGTCGCGCTCGCCGATCAGCGCCTCGAGCTCGGCCGCGCTC
>DATBWB010000091.1 GCA_036514995.1 Candidatus Acidiferrales bacterium | reverse complement strand
CAAAACGCGATTGCAACGTCTGGCGGACACCGGGAACCGGAAGGCTGCAGCAGCACTGCAACTGGCCCAATTTCCGGACACGTTCCTGTCCACAGTGCAGATTGGGATCACGCTGGCAGGCGTGCTGGCGGGAGCCCTCGGCGGCGCCACTATCGCCGTGGCGATCGAAGTCTGGCTAGTTCGTTATCCCCTGATGGCGCCCTACGGTCGAGCCATCAGCGTCGGAATCGTGGTCATCGCCATCACCTATCTTTCGCTCGTGTGGGGAGAACTCGTGCCCAAGCGGATGGCCCTGAACGATCCGGAGCGGATGGCAAGTCTGGTGGCCCGTCCGATGCACTTCCTTGCGTGGGCCACCTCGCCTCTTGTGCGCTTTCTAAGCGCCTCGACAAACGTCACCCTGCGCCTGCTGCGAATTCGCCCTTCCATGGAACCGCCGGTGACCGAGGAGGAGATCAAAGTCCTCGTGGAGCAGGGAACGAAGGCTGGCGTTTTTGATCCGACGGAGCGCGACCTTGTGACTCGCATCTTCAAACTTGGGGACCGCACCGTGGACATGCTGATGACTCCCCGTTCGAAAATTGTCTGGCTCGATGTGCAAGAACCGCTCTCGTCCCTGCGGCAAAAGATTGCCACATCCCACCGGTCACGCTTTCCCGTCTGCCAGGGAAGCCCGGAAAACGTGCTGGGCGTTGTAGCCGTACGTGACCTCTTTCGTCAGAGCCTGGAGGGCAAAGAAATCAATCCGCGCGAGGTATTGCAAACACCCCTGTATGTGCCCGAAGGAACCCGCGCTGTAGACCTCCTGCAGCGCTTCAAGGACTCCCGCACACATTTCGCGCTGGTCGTAGACGAGCACGGCAGCGTGCTCGGTGTGTGTACTCTATACGACATATCGGAAGTTCTGGTGGGTGCATTGCCGACGCGCGAAAGGCCCATTGAGTCCATGATGGCTCGCAGGGATGACGGTACGTGGCTGTTGGATGGGATGCTTCCCCTAGACGAACTCAAGGAACTTTTCAAGATAACGACGCTGCCCGGGGAAAAGGCCGGTGGATACAAAACCCTAGCCTGCTTAATTCATGAGGGCTGAGATTATGTTTGGGGAGACAGTTGGTCGGGACAGATTGGGCGATAAGAGGGGTGAGCAGGGCGAGAGTATGTGAGCTAAGAACGTACGGGTGGCGAGCTGAGAAGTTTTGGGCGCGGCTCCGCAGGGACCGTCTGTGGAAAGCTGAGTTCGGGGCAAGCGATCAGGTCAACTGCTGTTAACGGCGAAGGCGGCGGAGCGGAACAAGTTCTGGAAGGGCCAGCCGCTGGCCAGGTGAAAGCGAACACAGCGGGCGGTCTGGCGAACGCGAGCGCCGATTTTGAAGAGTTGGGCGCGCAGCGTTTCGATCTGGGCCGAACGCCAGGGCTGGGGCAACTGCAAGCGGAACAGGTTGACCAGGTTGTAGGCAAAGCCGTGCAGCAGCAGGCGGAAGGCGTTGGCCAGGAAGCGGTGACAGCTCAAGCGGTCGGCGCGGAAACCGTTTTTGAACTCCTCGATGCGGTTCTCACACTCGCCGCGATCGTTATAGAAAGCGAAGACCTCCGAGGCACAACCGAGGCAGTTGGTAATCACGAAGCGCAGGTTGGTTCCGACGGCGGTGTGCTCGGCTTTGTAACAGATACGGCGCTGGTGCGACCAACTGCGGGCGCGGTGGCGGAAGCTGGAGAAACTGCGCTGTGGTAACTGGGTGCGACGATAGCGGCGCTGTAACCGTTTCTGCCTCGGTTCGGCGCGGCGCCGGAAGACCGAGTTGGCGGGAATGCCCAGTGTGTATTGGATGCCGAAGAACTCGCAGAACTCATAGAGCAGGGGCAGAGCGAAGCCGGCATCGCCGCGCAGCTTGATCTTCACTTTAGGAAAAGCGGCCTGCAGTCGCGGGACCAGTCGCAGCAGCAGGGGCACGATGCGAGCATGACTGGAGGCGTTTCCCGCTCGAAGTCGGGCTGCCAGCAGACATCCGGTGTGGCGCTCGAAGATCAGCATGGGGTGATACATGTGCTGACCATAGGCACCGTTGAAGAAGCTGAGTTGCTGGCGGCCATGAGTGGGATCGTCTGTGGAGTCGATGTCCAGCAGGATCTCACCACGTTTGCGGGCCTGCTTACCGCAGAGACGAATGAACTGCTTCAACAGAGCGTCGTTCAGGCGTACCAGATCGCGGCCCGAAGGTGCGTTCTCCCAGCGGCTGAGAGTAGGCTGGGAGCCGAGTGCCTCTCCCAGTTTCTGATCGACGATGATTTGCAAGAGTGGATCGTGGCGCAGGCGGTCGGCGTCGTTGGCGTCTTCGTATCCGGCAACGATTTGGTAGACGCGCTGCCGCAACAGCGCTAGCGAGTCGTGACGGACACGATCGTCCTGACGCGGATCGCTGAGGGTTTCAGCCAGATCGCGAGTCAGCTGCTGGCGTTCGTCAAAGGCCCGCAGCGGCAAAAGTCCGGCATCGCTGGTGATTTGCCCACCGGAAAAATCAGCGTGAATGGGTCGATGTCGGTAGAAGGAGAAAACCAATTGTGGTATACAGTCTGTCACTCTTGGATGCTCCGAAAGGGAGTGCTGGGTTCACGAAAACCCAGTGTTCATCAACCTTTTAGAGCATCCTTTCTTTTTTTGCCAGACAAATCGTGAATAATCCAGGCTAGAGGTTTGCAAGCAAGGCGCTTTGTTCGCGCCGAAGTAATCCAGCCGTTCTGCTCTTCTTCTCGCCCCGAATGGTGATGGAACCTAAATCACCCAAAGAGGTAAGACAAGGTGAGTACCACAGCTCTTCTGGGCGCTTGCGCCGGACCAGACAATAGACTAGACTGCTGACAAGACAATGAAAGTGAAGCAGAGAGCCAAACACGCCACGGAGAACGGCGGGCGCAACGGAGGCGGCGCGGACCGCCGGCGCCGCCTGACGGAATGGATGCGGGCGCATGCGGGTCCGGTGCATGGGGACGATCTGGCGCGGCGTTTTCGCGTGAGCCGGCAGTGCCTGGTGCAGGACGTGGCCATCCTGCGCGCGGCCGGAGTGGAGATCCTCTCGACCCCGCAAGGCTATCGCCTGCCGCAGGGTCGGCCCTCAGCGCACCGGGCCATTCTGGCCTGTCGTCACACGCCGGAACAAACGGAGGAAGAACTGCAGATACTGGTGGACCACGGCGTGCGAGTGCTGGACGTGGTGGTCGAGCACGCTCTGTACGGCGAGTTGCGCGGCTCACTGATGATCGAGTCGCGCGCCGACGTGCAGGATTTTATTCGCCGCTGGCGCCAGACCAAGGCCAGCCTGCTCTCGACTCTCACGCGCGGCGTTCACCTGCACACCGTGGAGGCCAGCCGGCCCAAGATGATCGCCCGAGCCAAGGCGCGCTTGCAGGAGCGGGGAATTTTGCTGAAATGAACGCCAAGGCACAACTCGAGGCCCGCCCGGTGCGTCCCGCGCGGGAGGAACAGATCCGACGAGCCCTGTTTCGCGGGGACAACCTGGTTCTGGAAAACCCGAGATATCTCCGGGCCGTCCAGACTTTTCTCGACGAACTCTTGGCTTCGGATGCCGGGGCCGGGGACCTGACGGTCCAGGCGCTGGGCCTGGCGGCCGGACGGACCAGCGGCAGAATTCTGGCCAAGGAGCCGGGGATTGTCGCGGGGATCGCGGAATGTTGCTGGCTTCTGACGCGCGGAGGCCTTGCCGTCCGGCAGCGGAAGAACGACGGCGAGCCAGTGAACGCCGATGAGATCCTGCTGGAAATCGAGGGCCAGCGAGGAGAGTTGCTCTCGTTCGAGCGAGTGGCGTTGAATTTGCTCCAGCGCATGAGCGGAATCGCCACCATGACGCACCGCTTGCAGGAGCGTGTGCAAGTGCGCAGTCCGAAAACGTTCGTGGTGGCCACGCGCAAGACTCCCTGGGGCCTGCTCGACAAGCGCGCGGTTCACCTGGGAGGAGGCGGCACGCACCGCCTGGGTCTGGGCGATGCCATTCTGGTGAAGAGTAATCACCTGGCCCTGCTCGCCGCCCGCGAAGAGGAAGCCGTTGGCCTGGCCATCGAGCGGGCTTGGGCCGCCTTCCGGCAGGCGGCGGCCTTCATCGAAATCGAGGTTCGCAGCGTGGAAGCCGCGGTGGCTGCGGCGCAAGCGTTTCGCCGGCTGCGCGAGGACGAGTCTCCATCCTGCCCGTGTCTGCTGCTTCTGGACAATATGACTCCGGAGGCGGTACGGCGGACGCTGGATGCGCTCGACTCGGAACACTTGCGGGAAGAAGTACTGGTGGAAGTGAGCGGGACAATTACCGAAAACAATCTGGAAGAGTATGCGGCCTGCGGAGCCGACGCCCTTTCGATGGGTGTGCTGACTCATTCTCCGCGGGCGCTCGATCTCTCTCTGAGGATTCTCTGAAAGCCCCATGAGCACACAAGACACCATCTATTTGGGCGGGCTGCAAGTACAGCCCGCACCCGCTACCGCGACACTGGCTATTGAGGCACTGCAAGCCCGCTACACGCTCCCTCCGATCGAGGAGCTGACGGACAGCCTGGAGGAGATTGGCGGCAAGCAGGCGCGCATCCGGGAACTTGCCAAGAAGCGAAACGCCATCATTCTGGCCCATCACTATCAGCGGCCGGAAGTGCAGGAGGTGGCCGATTGCGTGGCCGATTCGCTGCGCCTTTCGCAGACGGCGGCCAAGACCGGCGCGGACGTGATCGTATTCTGCGGCGTGCACTTCATGGCGGAAACCGCCTCCATCCTCTGTCCGGAGAAGATTGTGCTGCTGCCGGACCTGCGGGCCGGCTGCTCGCTATCCGCGGCCATCACGGCCGACGAATTGCGAGAATGGAAGGCGCGCTACCCCGGCGCCGTGGTGGTTTCTTACATCAACACTTCGGCCGAGGTGAAAGCCGAGAGCGACTACGTCTGCACGTCGGCCAACGCCGCCAAGGTAGTGCAGGCGATCCCGGCGGACCGGCCGATTCTGTTTGTGCCGGACAAGTTTTTGGCGTCTGTAGTGGCCCGCCAAAGCGGCCGAAGCAACATCATTGCCTATCCCGGCTACTGCCACGTGCACAAAACCATCCGTCCGGAGGACGTCGAGGAAGTGCTCGAGCAACATCCCGACGTCGAGTTGCTGCTGCACCCGGAATGCGGCTGCGTCAGTTCCTGCATGGCCAAGGCGCTCGACGGCAGCCTGCCCTTCAACAAGACTTTTTTCCTGTCCACCGAAGGCATGCTGCGGCACATCGCCCAGTCTCCGGCCTCCGAATTTGCCGTGGGCACGGAGCTGGGCATCCTGCACCGCCTGAACAAGGAGCACTCGGACAGAAAGTTTTATCCGGTGAATCCCAACGCCGTTTGCGCGTTCATGAAGACCATCACGCTCGACAACATCATTCGCTCGCTCGAGAACCTGGCGCCCGAAGTACGCGTGCCGGAAGAGATCGCACGGAAGGCTCGGCGCTCGATTGATCGCATGCTGGAACTGGCGTGAACCAGCCGTCATCCTCCTTGAAAGTTGGCGTGTTGAAAGTCGGCATTGCCGGAGTGGGCGCTATCGGGCAGATGATGGCCACGGCGCTTGATCGCGGCCAGGTGCGCGCAGTACTCGTTGGCCTGACGGATGTGGACCGCGCCCGAGCGGAGAAAGTCGCCGGCGAACTTACGCATGCGACGCCGGTGTTGTCTCTGGACGAACTGGTGCGCCGCTCGGACTTGATCGTGGAAGCGGCCCGGCAAGAGGCGCTCGCTGAAATTGTTCCCAAAGTGCTCGAGGCCGGGAAAGACCTGATGGTCATGAGCGTGGGCGGGCTTCTGGGCCGGGAGGACTGGTTTCACCTGGCGGAGGAGCGTGGCTGCCGGATTCATGTGCCCTCGGGTGCGATTGCCGGACTGGACGGGCTCAAAGCCGCCTGCCGGGGCCGCATGG